>NZ_CAMPPP010000014.1:0-194356 GCF_946901175.1 Pseudomonas sp. Marseille-Q5117
GGCGCAGCGGCTACGGTTTGCTTCGCTGCACCTCCTTCCGCTGTGTTCGACTTCGTCGAACGGTCGCTGCGCTCCCACGCCCGGATCAATCCCTCCACTCAGCCTTCCGACGTCGCCGGTGGATCAAGATCAAAAGCGGTACTCGAGCTTGCGCTCATTGTGGAGTGGGGCGGCTTCGCCGCGGGCAGCTGCGCTGCTTTGCCTTGGCTTTTGTAGGAGTGAGCCTGCTAGCGATGCGGCACGTCCAGGGCTCCGAGGGATTGAGTTTGTTTAATTCCGATGCCCAATAACCCGAACCTTCCCACAAGGTTTTCAGGTTGTCCGTCGGACGTCCGCTCTCTAGGCTTGGGTCGTCGCTGGTTGTTCAGCGATCGGGTGTGAGAACCCGGAAAATTAGTGATTCAGTGCGCATGTCCGCATAATTGCCGCCAGCTCTTCAGTTGTCTGCAATAGCGATATGGCGACTGTGTGCGGGCAGACTTCGGTCTGGCCGGTTTTCCTATTTTTCCGGTTTCTCACCCCGCACATAGTTGCCACCCACTTCGCCGCGTGAGAAACGGCAGGTGATGGCGTTCATTTAGCAAAGTAGGGCTATTTAATGACCAAACCAGTCCCCGACCCACCCGAAGAAACCTCAACCCCCCTTGAAGCCGCGCTGCGCGCCGACGATCTCGCGAAGAACCGCGAAGCCATCAAGCGTGCCCTCGATTTCTATCTCTGCCCGCCACCCGGCAAACCCCATCCGCCCAGCACGATGTTTCTGGTCCAGCCCGACATCGACACCGAAAGCCTGCTGGCTCACGCCTGTGAGTCCCTTGCTTCAGCCAATACGCTGGCCAGCGATTTCGCCGATCAGCTTGGTCGGCCGCAGCGCAATACGGCGCTGGCGATTCAGCAGATCATCATGCTGGCGGAGCTGGCGGTGAACCGGGCGCTGGATCGGGTTGATCCGCACGCTTGAAACCGCGCTATCGTTCTTCGCGAGCAGGCTCGCTCCCACATTCAAATGCGTTCAACCTGTGGGAGCTGGCTTGCCAGCGATAGCGGTGGATCATTCACTACAAAACCCAGGCACAAAAAAACCGGCAACCATTTACTGATTGCCGGTCTTTCATTCAGCCAAGCTCAAATCACTGCATCAACACTTCAATCGAGCCATCA
This sequence comes from Pseudomonas sp. Marseille-Q5117, assembly GCF_946901175.1. Taxonomy (NCBI): domain Bacteria; kingdom Pseudomonadati; phylum Pseudomonadota; class Gammaproteobacteria; order Pseudomonadales; family Pseudomonadaceae; genus Pseudomonas; species Pseudomonas sp. Marseille-Q5117. Next base: position 1,162 of record NZ_CAMPPP010000014.1, read on the forward strand.
GCGGTCATGCTGACCTGGCTGGTGCCTCCTTCGACTTCAGGCGTCACCGGCGCGGAATCCATGGCCGCGGCTTTCATCATCATCGGCGCGCGCAGGTACGGTTGTGGGTAACCGTTGCTGTTGAGATTCAGGTTGACGATTTTGTAACCCTTGCCGCCCAGGGCGTCGGTGGCCAGTTGGGCGCGGGTCTTGAAGGCGGTGACGGCTTCTTTGAGCAACTGGTCTTCGCTGGCCTTGCGGGTCGGGTCGGCGATGGCGAAGTCCATGCCGCCCATTTTCAGCTCGGTCAGCAACTCGCCGGTGAGTTTGGACAGGGCGGCGAAGTCGGTGCTTTCCAGGCGCAGTTCGGCGCGTTCGCGCCAGCCGGTGATCTTCTGGCCTTTGGTGTCGTAGATCGGATAGCTGTTGCGGCTGCCCGTGCGCAGGGTGATGTCTTTGACTTGTTTGGCCTGGGCGGTGGCCTTGTTCATGGTGGTGCTGATGGCGGCGGCGAGTTTGGCCGGGTCGGTGTTCTGCTCTTCGGTATAGAGCGTCACGATCATCTGGTCGCGGGCCACTTCCTGGCTGACTTCGGCGCGCAGGGAATTCTGGTTGTAGTGCAGCTCATCGGCGGCCAGCGCCGGAAGGCTGGCGACGCTGCCGACGGTCAGAGCGAGGAGGGCGGCGCTGCGGCGAAATGTGGCATGAAGGCTCCTTGAATGAGGCGCAGGTGATGGGTCGCGGCCTGCGTGAACCATCAGACTCTAACTTCTATAATCCGGTTCGCCCAGTTACAACTTCTATACAGATACCTGCGCGCAGTGGGGATTGCTTCTGTGGCGAGGGGATTTATCCCCGTTCGGCTGCGCAGCAGTCGCAAATCCTGCTGATGCGGTGTGTCTGGTTAAATGAGGTCGCATGATTTGGGGGCGGCTCCGCCACCCAGCGGGGATAAATCCCCTCGCCACAATTCATCTCCAATAGCCCTCGGCATCTTCTTCAACTCAGATGAATTCTCCATCGTCGCCATGTGGTCGTTTGCCGCACTTTCGCCTCTGAACCCCGCGCCTTGGTTATACTCCGTGCGATCCGCCTGGAGCGCTCATCAGGAGAGCTCATGCTCGCCCCCGTACAACTGACTTCCGCCACTCGCCAGAACCTCTGGCGGCTGACTTTCATCCGCACCCTGGTGCTCGCCGCGCAGGCCGGGTCCGTGGGCCTGGCCTACTGGCTGCAATTGTTGCCATTGCCGTGGGTGCAATTGGCGATGACCCTGGGCTGTTCGATTCTGCTCTGCGTGTTCACTGCCGTGCGCCTGCGCACATCGTGGCCGGTGACCGAGCTCGAATACGCGCTGCAACTGGCCTGCGATCTGGTGATTCACAGTGCGCTGCTGTATTTCTCCGGCGGTTCGACCAACCCGTTCGTTTCCTATTATCTGGTGCCGCTGACGATCGCGGCGGTGACGCTGCCGTGGCGTTATTCGGTGATTCTGTCCGGTATCGCGCTGGCGCTGTACACCGTAATGCTGACGCGTTTCTATCCGCTGGAAACCCTGCCGGTCGCCCGTGAGAATCTGCAGATCTACGGCATGTGGCTGAGCTTTGCCCTGGCTGCTGCGGTCATCACGTTCTTCGCCGCGCGTATGGCTGAAGAGCTGCGCCGGCAGGAAGAATTGCGCGCGATTCGCCGCGAAGAAGGTCTGCGCGATCAGCAGCTGCTCGCCGTTGCGACCCAGGCCGCCGGTGCGGCGCATGAGCTGGGTACGCCGCTGGCGACCATGAGCGTGTTGCTCAAGGAAATGCAGCAGGATCACCCCGATGCGTTGCTGCAGGACGATCTGAAAGTGCTGCAGGATCAGGTCAAGCTGTGCAAGGAAACCTTGCAGCAACTGGTCCGCGCCGCTGAGGCCAATCGGCGTCTGGCGGTGGAGATGCAGGACGTTACCGACTGGCTCGACGAGGCGTTGAACCGTTGGCACCTGATGCGCCCGGAAGCCAGTTATCGCTTCCAGCGTCTCGGCCAGGGTGCGGTGCCGCGCATGGCGCCGCCGCCGGATCTGACCCAGGCGTTGCTGAATCTGCTCAACAATGCAGCCGACGCCTGCCCGGAAAACCTCCAGGTGACGCTGGACTGGGACGCAGAGACTTTGACGATCAGCATTCGCGACCACGGCGCGGGTGTGCCGCTGGCCATCGCCGAGCAGATCGGCAAACCGTTTTTTACCACCAAGGGCAAAGGTTTCGGCCTGGGCCTGTTTTTGAGCAAGGCCAGCGTGACACGCGCCGGCGGCTCAGTGAAACTCTATAGTCATGAGGAAGGCGGCACGCTCACCGAGCTGCGCCTGCCCCACGGCGCCCGAGGAGACCAACATGAGTGACGAAATCCAAGTCGAAGGCGAAGAACTGCCGCATCTGCTGCTGGTCGACGACGACGCGACCTTCACCCGCGTCATGGCCCGCGCCATGGCCCGCCGCGGCTTTCGCGTCAGCACTGCCGGTTCTGCGGAAGAAGGCCTGACCATCGCCCAGGCCGATCTGCCTGACTATGCCGCGCTGGACCTGAAAATGGACGGCGATTCCGGTCTGGTCCTGCTGCCCAAGCTGCTGGAACTCGATCCGGAAATGCGCGTGGTGATCCTCACCGGTTATTCGAGCATTGCCACGGCGGTCGAGGCGATCAAGCGTGGCGCCTGCAACTCCCTGTGCAAGCCCGCCGATGCCGACGACGTGCTGGCCGCGCTGCTGTCCGAGCATGCCGACCTCGACAGTCTGGTGCCGGAAAACCCGATGTCGGTCGATCGTCTGCAATGGGAGCACATCCAGCGCGTGCTCACCGAGCACGAAGGCAACATTTCCGCCACGGCCCGCGCGCTGGGCATGCACCGCCGCACCTTGCAGCGCAAATTGCAGAAGCGTCCGGTTCGTCGCTGAACCTGCGCTGAACGACTATCGCCAGCCCTCGCGATAAAACGCGCCGATCATCTATGATCGGCGCGTGTCCGTTCTTTTTACTATCGAGCCTTATCCATGAATCAGAACGCTGAATATTCCGCGGTCAACGATGCTGTGCGCGGGCAGTTTTTTCGCAAAGTCTGGGCGATGACCACGCCTTACTGGCGCAGCGAAGAGAAGGGCAAGGCCTGGACGTTGCTGATTGCCGTAATTGCGCTGACGCTGTTCAGCGTAGCGATCTCGGTGTGGATCAACAGTTGGTACAAGGATTTCTACAACGCTTTGCAGAGAAAGGATGAAGCCGCGTTCTGGCAGTTGATCCTGTATTTCTGCGGCATCGCGACGGTGGCGATTCTCGGCGCGGTGTATCGCTTGTATCTGACGCAGATGCTGACGATCCGCTGGCGGGCTTGGCTGACCGAAAAGCACTTCAAGCGTTGGCTAGACCACAAGAATTACTATCAGCTGGAGCAGGGCGGTTATACCGATAACCCCGACCAGCGGATTTCCGAAGACCTCAACACTTACACCGCCAACACCCTGAGCCTGGGCCTCGGGCTGCTGCGCACGATTGTCAGTCTGGTGTCGTTCTCGATCATTTTGTGGGGCGTGTCGGGCAGTATCGAAGTGTTCGGCATCGAAATTCCCGGCTACATGTTCTGGTGTGCGCTGTTGTATGCGGCGGTGGGCAGTTGGCTGACGCATTTGATCGGTCGCCGTCTGATCGGTCTGAACAACAAGCAACAACGCTTCGAAGCAGACCTGCGTTTTTCCATGGTGCGCGTGCGTGAGAACGCGGAAAGCATCGCCTTGTACAACGGCGAACCGAATGAGAACCGCCGCCTGAGCAACCGCTTCGGGCTGGTCTGGCACAATTTCTGGGACATCATGCGCGTGTCCAAGCGCCTGACGTTCTTCACCTCCGGTTACGGTCAGATCGCAATCATTTTCCCGTTTGTCGTCGCCGCACCGCGCTATCTGTCCGGCAAGATCGAACTGGGCGAGCTGATGCAAATCAACTCGGCGTTCGGCAACGTGCAGGAGAATTTCAGCTGGTTCATCACCGCCTACTCGGATCTCGCCGCGTGGCGCGCCACCTGTGATCGTTTGCTGAGTTTCCGTCAGGCCATGAGCGACAACGAACAACGCACCCCGGCCATCGACGTGCAGAATCAGGGCAGTGAGTTGCAGGTGCACAACCTCGGCCTGGATCTGGCCGATGGTCGTCACCTGCTGACCGACGCTGACATGACCGTTGAACCGGGTGAGCGCGTGATGCTCAGCGGCCGTTCCGGCAGCGGCAAGTCGACACTGCTGCGTGCGATGGGGCATTTGTGGCCGGCGGGGCACGGCAATATTCGTTTGCCGGCGGCGCGTTATCTGTTCCTGCCGCAGAAGCCTTATCTGCCGATCGGCACATTGCGTGAAGCGTTGAGTTATCCACAACCGGGCGACACTTACACGCCGGAGCGTTATGCACAGGTGCTGGAAACCTGTCGTCTGCCGCACTTGGTTGGGCGGCTGGATGAAGCCAATCACTGGCAGCGCATGCTCTCGCCGGGTGAACAGCAACGCCTGGCCTTCGCCCGCGCACTCCTTTATTCACCGCAATGGCTGTACATGGACGAGGCTACATCGGCGATGGATGAAGAGGACGAGGCGACCTTGTATCAAGCGTTGATCGACGAGATTCCGGGTCTGAGCATCGTCAGCGTCGGTCACCGAAGCAGTTTGAAACGATTCCATCCACGGCATGTGCGGATCGACAGCGGTCGTCTGGTCGAACAGGCCATAACTGTCTGAACACTCACCTGTGGGAGCGAGCCTGCTCGCGAAGGGGCCGTCTTGGTCGACGAATCTGTCGTCTGAACCACCGCTTTCGCGAGCAGGCTCGCTCCCACAGTGGGGTAATGTGATCTGCCCGGTGATCGTACAACCCGCTTGAGCTATGATGGCGCCAAGCCGAACTTTCGAGACAAGATGCAGACCATGGAAAAGCTGATCGACACCCCGCGCCTCCCCCGCAAGCGCCGCAGCCTCGCCCAGGAATTGGTGACGGTGTTGAGCGAGCAGATCCGTGATGGCCTGCTCAAGCGTGGCGACAAATTGCCCACCGAGTCGGCAATCATGGAAGCCCATGGCGTCAGCCGCACTGTGGTGCGCGAGGCGATTTCCCGTCTGCAGGCCGCCGGTCAGGTGGAAACCCGCCACGGCATCGGCACCTTTGTTCTCGACACGCCAAGCCCGAGCGGTTTCCGTATCGATCCGGCCACCGTCGTCACCCTGCGTGACGTGCTGGCGATTCTCGAATTGCGCATCAGCCTCGAAGTCGAATCCGCCGGCCTCGCCGCGCAGCGCCGCAGCCCCGAGCAACTGGCAACCATGCGCGCCGCCCTCGACGCCTTGAACGAAAGCGCTTCCCATGCCAGCGATGCGGTGTCGTCAGACTTCGCTTTCCACCTGGAAATCGCCCTGTCCACCGGCAACCGCTACTTCACCGACATCATGACGCACCTGGGCACCAGCATCATTCCGCGTACCCGGCTGAACTCGGCGCGCCTGGCCCACGATGATCAGCAACACTACATGGGCCGCCTGAGCCGTGAGCACGAAGAAATCTACGACGCGATTGCCCGTCAGGATTCCGATGCTGCCCGCGCCGCGATGCGGTTGCACCTGACCAACAGCCGCGAAAGACTGCGCCAGGCCCATGAAGAGGCGCAGGCGCAGGGATAAGGTTACGAGTTAAGGTTCCAGACCGACGTCTATTTCAGCCGAAGGTCCAATATTGCCGCTCTGTTTGGTGACCTCATACTTCAGAAACGCGCGGTCGCCCGCCACTGCAAGTAGGGCAAGATGGTCCTTCGGGATTTGGAATAGAAAGGCGGCGTCACCAGGGGGGGTCGATACACTGAGGGTATAGGTGTGCTCACCCCCGTGAGTGGTCCTGAGCAAAAGCCTGATGGAGTCTCCGACCTCCGACCCTGTATATACCGGGACCACGGCTTCGGTCGACTCCTGGATTTCGCTGAGCTTGAGTACGCCGTTCACCGCTTGTGAAAATTGGGGGGCGGGTAACGAGCTTGTTTTAGCTGTCATCTTCAAGATCCTTTTGGTCAGCAATGAATAGTTAAGGCACGGGCGCCCAACAGCATCCATGCGCAACCATTTAAGAACTGACGAATACGTGGCCGCACCTGTAAGAAATACCAGTCCCGACCAACGGTCAGGCCTCAAACGCGGAAATGCTTACGCCTCAACCCGCAACCTCAACGCCCGCGAATACGGCTCCATACTCGATTCATCGCGAAACTTGTACCTCAGCTCCACCTCGCGGCCCAGGTACGGTTGCAGCGCTTCTTTGGGCAGCTGCACCTCGATGTCGAGCAGCTTTTCCATTTCATCCTCGGCGTCGTCCCAGGCGCCAGTGTCCACCTCATCACCTTCCCATTCGGGTTCCTCACCATCGCTGCCGAGGATCGCGTAGACGCTCCAGTTTGCTGCGAAATCGCTGGAATCCGGCACCTGCACGGTGAGGATGTCCGGCAGTTGCGAGAGCTGAAGTGTCACGCAGTCGTCTTGCGCAGGGGCGACGTGGGTGAGGGTGGGGGCGGCAAAAGGAATCGACATAGCGGCTTCCTTTGAGTGGTCCGCCACGATCCTTCGTGGCAGTCGACGTACTTTACGAGCCGCTGGTCCTCTCAGAATTAAACGAATCCAGACGAGATATTTCCGCGAGAAAATGCTTCAAGGACGGGCCTTCCAGCGATTTCCAGAAGCATAGACAGCGATTTTGTCGGACAAAAAAGCCCTGCCAACGATGAAATGCAGTTGACGGTTATTTTTTAAGTTGTACGATGACCTACAACTTCGGCGAAGGCTGAACGGTCCACTCACAATAAAACGTTGCTACCAGGGTGTTCGAATAATGAATCCACAAGAACTGAAGTCCATCCTCTCTGCCGGCCTGCTGTCTTTCCCGGTGACCGATTTCAACGCGCAAGGCGATTTCAACCGCGCGGGCTACATCAAACGCCTGGAATGGCTGGCTCCGTATGGCGCTTCGGCTCTGTTCGCCGCCGGCGGCACCGGTGAGTTCTTCTCCCTGGCCGCCAGCGAATACTCGGAAATCATCAAGACTGCCGTCGACACCTGCGCAACCAGCGTGCCGATCCTCGCCGGCGTCGGTGGTTCGACCCGCCAGGCCATCGAATACGCTCAGGAAGCCGAGCGTCTGGGCGCCAAAGGCCTGTTGCTGCTGCCGCACTACCTGACCGAAGCGAGCCAGGACGGTGTTGCCGCCCACGTTGAAGCCGTGTGCAAATCGGTGAAGATCGGCGTGGTCGTCTACAACCGCAACGTTTGCCGCCTCAACGCGCCGCTGCTGGAACGTCTGGCCGAGCGCTGCCCGAACCTGATCGGCTACAAGGATGGCCTGGGCGATATCGAGTTGATGGTGTCGATCCGTCGCCGCCTCGGTGATCGCTTCAGCTACCTGGGTGGTCTGCCGACCGCTGAAGTCTACGCCGCTGCCTACAAGGCGTTGGGCGTGCCGGTCTACTCCTCGGCGGTGTTCAACTTCATCCCGAAAACCGCGATGGACTTCTACCACGCGATCGCTCGCGAAGATCATGCCACCGTCGGCAAGATCATCGACGACTTCTTCCTGCCGTATCTGGACATCCGCAACCGCAAGGCCGGTTACGCCGTGAGTATCGTCAAGGCAGGTGCAAAAATCGCCGGCTATGACGCAGGTCCGGTGCGTGCGCCGCTGACCGACCTGACCGGCGAAGAGTACGAAATGCTCGCCGCGCTGATCGACAAGCAAGGCGCGCAGTAAACGAGAAAAGCGAGGCCGCTGAGCAATCAGCGGCTTTTTGCGTGATGGCTTTTAGAGTTGAGGGCTGCCCTGTGACAACTGCAAAACGCTACGACAACTACATCAATGGCGAATGGGTCGCCGGTGCCGATTACTCGGCCAACATCAACCCGTCCGAACTCAGCGACACCATCGGCGATTACGCCAAGGCTGACCTGACCCAGGTCAACGCCGCCATCGACGCCGCCCGCGCTGCGTTCCCGGCGTATTCCACTTCGGGCATTCAGGCCCGTCACGATTCGCTGGATAAAGTCGGCAGCGAGATCCTCGCCCGTCGCGAAGAGCTCGGCACGCTGTTGGCCCGTGAAGAGGGCAAGACCCTGCCGGAAGCGATCGGTGAAGTGACCCGCGCCGGCAATATTTTCAAGTTCTTCGCCGGCGAATGCCTGCGCCTGTCCGGTGACTACGTGCCGTCGGTACGCCCGGGCGTCAACGTCGAAGTCACCCGTGAAGCGCTGGGCGTGGTCGGTCTGATCACCCCGTGGAACTTCCCGATCGCCATCCCGGCGTGGAAAATTGCTCCGGCCCTGGCCTATGGCAACTGCGTCGTACTCAAGCCTGCCGATCTGGTGCCGGGCTGCGCCTGGGCGCTGGCGGAAATCATTTCCCGCGCGGGCTTCCCGGCCGGTGTGTTCAACCTGGTAATGGGCAGCGGTCGCGTGGTTGGCGAGGCGTTGGTCAACAGCCCGAAAGTCGACGGCATCAGCTTCACCGGTTCGGTGGGCGTGGGTCGTCAGATCGCGGTCAACTGCGTTTCGCGCCAGGCCAAGGTGCAGCTGGAAATGGGCGGCAAGAACCCGCAGATCATTCTCGACGACGCCGACCTCAAGCAAGCGGTCGAGCTGTCGGTGCAGAGCGCGTTCTACTCCACCGGCCAGCGCTGCACAGCGTCGAGCCGTCTGATCGTCACCGCTGGCATCCACGACAAGTTCGTTGAAGCGATGGCCGAGCGCATGAAGTCGATCAAGGTCGGCCACGCGCTGAAAGCCGGCACCGACATCGGTCCGGTGGTTTCCCAGGCGCAGCTTGAACAGGACATGAAGTACATCGACATCGGCCAGTCCGAAGGTGCACGTCTGGTCAGCGGCGGTGGTGTGGTGACCTGCGATACCGAAGGCTACTTCCTCGCACCAACCTTGTTTGCCGACAGTGAAGCGTCGATGCGCATCAGCCGCGAAGAAATTTTCGGCCCGGTGGCCAACATTGTTCGTGTGGCTGATTACGAAGCTGCGCTGGCAATGGCCAACGACACCGAATTCGGCTTGTCGGCCGGCATCGCCACCACCTCGCTGAAGTACGCCAACCACTTCAAGCGCCACTCTCAGGCCGGGATGGTGATGGTCAATCTGCCGACCGCCGGTGTGGATTACCACGTACCGTTCGGCGGGCGTAAAGGCTCGTCCTACGGCTCCCGTGAGCAGGGCCGCTATGCACAAGAGTTCTACACGGTCGTGAAGACTGCCTACATCGGTTCCTGATACACGCAATACCTGTGGGAGCTGGCTTGCCAGCGATTCAGGCAACGCGGTGCTGCAGGCACGCCGCGCTGATGCCATCGCTGGCAAGCCAGCTCCCACAAAGACCAAAGAATGTTTTACCCGCATAAAAATAATCAGTGGGAGTACATCTGCATGCAATCCTCCAAGCCGACTCACGTCCGCTATTTGATCCTGCTCATGCTGTTTCTGGTGACCACGATCAACTACGCCGACCGTGCCACGATCGCCATTGCCGGCTCCAGCCTGCAAAAGGATCTTGGCATCGACGCCGTTACCCTCGGCTACATCTTCTCCGCATTCGGTTGGGCCTACGTTGCCGGGCAAATTCCCGGTGGCTGGCTGCTCGATCGCTTCGGCTCGAAAAAAGTCTATGCCCTGAGCATTTTCACCTGGTCGCTGTTCACCGTGCTGCAAGGCTTTGTCGGTGAATTCGGCATGTCCACGGCAGTGGTTGCGCTGTTCATGCTGCGTTTCCTCGTGGGCCTGGCGGAAGCGCCATCGTTCCCCGGCAACGCGCGAATCGTGGCGGCGTGGTTTCCGACCGCTGAACGCGGCACCGCTTCGGCGATCTTCAACTCGGCGCAATACTTTGCCACCGTGCTGTTCGCGCCGTTGATGGGCTGGATCGTCTACAGCTTCGGCTGGGAGCACGTGTTCATCGTCATGGGTATCCTCGGTATCGTGTTCTCGCTGGTGTGGCTGAAAGTCATCTACAGCCCGCGCGAACACCCACGGGTCAACGAGGCCGAGTTCAAGCACATCGCTGACAACGGCGGCATGGTCGACATGGATCAGAAGGGCAAGAAGTCCGACGGTCCGAAGTGGGATTACATCCGTCAGCTGCTGACCAACCGCATGATGCTGGGCGTGTATCTGGGCCAGTACTGCATCAACGGCATCACCTATTTCTTCCTGACCTGGTTCCCGGTGTATCTGGTGCAAGAGCGTGGCATGACCATTCTCAAGGCCGGTTTCATCGCTTCGTTGCCGGCGATCTGCGGCTTTATCGGCGGCGTGCTCGGCGGGGTGATTTCCGACTACCTGCTGCGCAAGGGCCATTCACTGACCTTCGCCCGCAAGGCGCCGATCATCGCCGGCCTGCTGGTGTCGAGCAGCATCGTCGCGTGCAACTATGTTGACGTGGAATGGATGGTCGTGGGCTTCATGGCTCTGGCATTCTTCGGCAAAGGCGTTGGCGCACTGGGCTGGGCGGTGGTTTCCGACACTTCGCCGAAACAGATCGCCGGTCTGAGCGGTGGCCTGTTCAACACCTTCGGCAACATCGCTTCGATCACCACGCCGATCGTCATCGGTTACATCATCAGCTCCACCGGCTCGTTCAAGTGGGCGCTGGTGTTTGTCGGCGCCAACGCACTGGTCGCGGTGTTCAGCTATCTGGTTATCGTCGGCCCGATCAAGCGTGTGGTCTTGAAAGAGCCGCCAACCAGCGGCGGCGTTGAAGCCACCGGCAATTTGTCTCAAGCGCATTCCTGAGGAGCGGCGTCATGCAGTTGATTGAACATTCCGACTCGCCGCGCTACATCCGCCTGCACGAGCGGGACAACGTTGTAGTGGTGGTCAACGATCAGGGCGTACCGGCCGGTACCGAGTTCGCCGACGGCCTGGTCACCTTGGATTTCGTACCGCAGAGCCACAAGGTCACCTTGGAGGATATTCCCGAAGGCGGCCCGGTGATTCGTTACGGGCAGATCATTGGTTACGCGTTGCAGCCAATCCGCCGCGGCAGTTGGGTCAAGGAAGATCAACTGCGCATGCCGACCGCGCCGCCGCTGGACAGCTTGCCGCTGTCCACCGATGTGCCGGATGCGCAGGCACCGCTGGAAGGCTTCACGTTCGAGGGGTATCGCAACGCCGACGGCACCGTCGGCACGCGCAACATTCTCGGCATCACCACCACCGTGCAGTGCGTCACCGGCGTGCTTGATCATGCGGTCAAGCGCATCAAGGAAGAGCTGCTGCCGAAGTACCCGCACGTCGATGACGTGGTGGCGCTGACCCACAGCTATGGCTGCGGTGTGGCGATTACCGCCACCGACGCCTACATCCCGATTCGTACCGTGCGCAATCTGGCGCGCAACCCGAACCTGGGTGGCGAAGCACTGGTGATCGGTCTGGGCTGCGAAAAATTGCAGGCCGGGCAAGTGATGCACGAGGACGATGCCTCGGTGGATCTCAGCGATCCGTGGCTGTACCGCTTGCAGGATTCCAGTCATGGCTTTACCGAAATGATCGAACAGATCATGGAACTGGCCGAAGTGCGCTTGAAGAAACTCGACCAGCGCCGCCGCGAAACCGTGCCGGCCTCCGAGCTGATTCTCGGTATGCAGTGCGGCGGCAGCGATGCGTTCTCCGGCATCACCGCCAACCCGGCGCTGGGTTATGCCTCGGACTTGCTGCTGCGAGCGGGGGCGACGGTGATGTTTTCCGAAGTCACCGAAGTGCGCGATGCGATCTACCTGCTGACCTCACGGGCGCAAACGCAAACCGTCGCCGAAGAGCTGGTGCGCGAGATGGACTGGTACGACCGTTACCTGGCCAAGGGCGAAGCCGATCGCAGCGCCAACACCACGCCGGGCAACAAGAAGGGCGGGTTGTCGAACATTGTCGAGAAGTCCTTGGGCTCGATCGTCAAGTCCGGCAGCAGCGCGATCAATGGCGTGCTCGGCCCGGGCGAGCGCTTCAAGCACAAGGGCCTGATTTTCTGCGCGACGCCGGCCAGCGATTTTGTCTGCGGTACGCTGCAACTGGCGGCGGGGATGAACCTGCACGTGTTCACCACCGGTCGCGGCACGCCTTACGGGCTGGCCATGGCGCCGGTGGTCAAGGTATCGACGCGGACTGAACTGGCGCAGCGCTGGCCGGACCTGATCGACATCGACGCCGGCCGCATTGCTACCGGGCGCGCGACCATCGAAGAACTCGGCTGGGAGTTGTTTCACTATTACCTGGATGTTGCCAGTGGCAAGCAACAGACCTGGGCGGAGAAGCACAAGCTGCATAACGACATCACCTTGTTCAACCCGGCGCCGATTACCTGAGACCGCGTCATCGTTCTTCGCGAGCAGGCTCGCTCCCACAGGGATATGCATTGCAAATGTGGGAGCGAGCCTGCTCGCGAATGCGATCTGCCAGACGCCGGAGGACTTGCGGTGCCTGTGATCGTTCCCACGCAGAGCGTGGGAACGATCAGGGTGAAAGTGGCTTATCATTAGCCCCCTATCGACGCTCACCCAAGGCTCTCCGGCATGCTGGCAATCTTTCTTGAAACCCTGAACATCACCGCGCCGGTGTTTGCCATGCTGTTTCTCGGTGTGCTGCTCAAGCGCATCGACTGGATCAACGACAACTTCATCCACACCGCCTCGTCGCTGGTGTTCAACGTGACCATGCCGGCGCTGCTGTTCCTCGGCATCCTCCACGCTGACCTGCACGCCGCACTGCAACCCTCGCTATTCATCTACTTTTCCCTCGCGACCCTGGTGAGTTTCGCCGTGGCCTGGGGCTGGGCGATTTTCAAGTGTCCGCGTGAAGATCGCGGCATCTACACCCAGGGCGCGTTTCGCGGCAACAACGGCGTGATAGGTCTGGCGCTGGCGGCGAGCATGTACGGCGATTACGGCATTTCCCTCGGGGCGATTCTCGCGGCGCTGGTGATCCTGTTCTACAACACGCTGTCGACCATCGTGCTGGCGGTGTACAGCCCGGTGATCAAGTCCGATCCGTGGAGCATCTGCAAAAGCGTGTTCAGCAACCCGCTGATCATCAGCGTGATTTCGGCGGCGCCGTTCGCCTATTTCAAGATCGGTTTGCCGGGCTGGCTGGAAACCTCCGGCCAGTATCTGGCGCAGACCACGTTGCCGCTGGCGCTGATTTGTATCGGTGGCACGCTGTCACTGGCGGCGCTGCGCAAGAGCGGCAAGATGGCGCTCAGCTCCAGCCTGGTGAAGATGGTCGGTCTGCCGTTACTGGCAACCGTGGGCGCGTGGTTGTGGGGCTTTCGCGGTGCGGAACTGGGGATTCTGTTTCTCTACTTTGGCAGCCCGACGGCGGCGGCAAGTTTCGTCATGGCCCGGGCAGCGCAGGGCAATCATGAGCTGGCAGCGGCGATTATCGTGATGACCACGTTGATGGCGGCGATCACCACCAATGTCGGGATCTTTGTGTTGCAGTGGGGTGGGTGGATCTGACCAAGGATTTGCGGTGTCTGCCAGGGCCTCTTCGCGAGCAGGCGGTCACTGCGGTTTCTGGTAGCTGTCGATCACTTCCTGCGCCGCGCGAAACGCATCAATCGCCGCCGGTACGCCGGCATACACCGCGCAATGCAGCAGCGCTTCGCGAATCTCTTCCACCGTGCAGCCGTTGTTCAGCGCACCGCGCACATGGCCTTTCAACTCCTGCGGACACTTCAGCGCGGTCAGTGCGGCGAGGGTGATCAGGCTGCGGGTTTTCAGCGACAAACCTTCGCGATTCCACACGCCACCCCAGGCGTGTTCATTGACGAAATCCTGCAACGGCTGGGTGAACTCGGTGGCGTTGCCCAAGGCGCGATCAACGAACGTATCGCCCATGACCTGACGACGGATTTCAACCCCGGACTGCTTCGACTCGCTCATGGCACATCTCTCTTGTGGTGTTGGCGACGCCAGGCGCGGATCGACGTGAACAGCAGAAACGTCAGCAGCGCCGGCAGGACATAAAACAGCATCAACCGCTCGAGTTTTCCGGCCAGCGGCATGCCGGTGGTGAACGACACCACATGCAGCCCGTAGACCAGATACAAACCGAGCAGCAGCAAGCCTTCGGCCCGGGTCACGCGGTAGCCGGAATAGAACACCGGCAGGCACAGCGCAGCGACGCCGAGCATCACTGGCAAGTCGAAATCCAGCGCGTTGGGGGAGACGGAAAGCGGCGTCGGTGCGAGTAGGGCGGTCAGGCCGAGCACCCCGAGCAGGTTGAACAGGTTGGCGCCGATCACGTTGCCCACGGCAATGTCGCGCTGCCCGCGCAACGCAGCGATCAGCGAAGTCGCCAGCTCCGGCAGCGAAGTGCCGACCGCGACCACGGTCAGACCGATGACCCGTTCGGACAGGCCAAGGTCGGTGGCCACGACCACGGCGGCGCCGAGCAGCAAACGCCCGGCGAACACCAGCATGGCCAGGCCAGCGAGAATCATCAGCATACTGATCAGCCAGGATTGCTGCGTTTCGGTGGGTCGTTCTGTATGAGGTCGCGTCGAGTGTCGCGACTGGCGGAACAACAAGCCAAGGTACAGCGCCAAGGCCCCGAGCAGCAGGACGCCGTCGAAACGCCCGAGGTCTTTATTCCAGGCGAGGATGAATACCAGCAGGCTGGCGCCGATCATCAGCGGGATATCCAGGCGCACCAGTTGCCGCGACACGCGCAGCGGAATGATCAGTGCCGACAGGCCAAGGGTTACGAGGATGTTGAAGATGCCGCTGCCGACCACGCTGCCGACGGCGATGTCCGGGTTGTCGGTCAGCGCCGCTTGCAGGCTCACTGTCATCTGCGGCGCGCTGCTGCCGAGGGCGACGATGGTCAGGCCGATGATCAGCGGGCGCACATGCAGGCGCTCGGCCAGACGCACGGCGGCGCGCACCATCAGCTCGGCGCCGATGAGCAAAAGAACCAGGCCGCTGAGCAGTTCGATGACGTTGATCAGCGGCAGATCGGCTAGTCCGAAAATGGTCGGCGCTCCATCAGTCGAGGGCCTGCACGCGAACCCGTGCGGTGCCGCTGCGCAGCATGCCGATTTCATCGGCGGCCTCGCGCGACAGATCGATCAGCCGGCCACGGGTGTGCGGGCCACGGTCATTGATGCGGACCACGACTGATTCGTCATTTTTCAGATTGGTGACCTTCACCCGCGTACCGAACGGCAACTGGCGGTGGGCGGCGGTCAGGGAATGCTGGTTGAACGCTTCGCCGCTGGCGGTGCGTTTACCGTGATGTTTGGCTCCATAGTAGGAGGCGACGCCGGTCTGGTCGTAACCGTGCGGGTCGATGGTGTCGGTACTGGCGCAACCGGCCAGCAGAGAGAGCAGGGCGCTGCTCAGCAACAGACGCTTCATTCAAAGGTATCCCGGATCAAATGTAGGAGTGACCTGTGGCGAGGGGATTTATCCCCGTTGGACTGCGCAGCAGTCCCAAAACTGAGAACTCGGTTTATCTGGTGCAAATCAAGCTCAGCAATAGGGGCCGCTTCGCGGCCCAACGGGGATAAATCCCCTCGCCACAGGTCCCTTCCACAGGGGATGGAGCCAGGCTTTGGATCTGGCTCCATTGGTGGTCAGCCTTCGAGCTTGCTTTTCAGCAATTCGTTCACCTGCTGCGGGTTGGCCTTGCCTTTGGAGGCTTTCATGGCCTGGCCGACGAAGAAGCCGAACATCTTGCCGCGTTTGGCTTCGTCTGCCGCGCGGTACTGTTCGACCTGTTCGGCGTTGGCCGCGAGCATTTCGTCGAGCACAGCCGAGATCGCGCCGGTGTCGGTGACTTGCTTGAGGCCGCGCTTCTCGATGATCTCGTCAGCACTGCCTTCGCCGTTGGCCATCGCTTCGAACACCACCTTGGCGATCTTGCCGGAGATGGTGTTGTCCTTGATGCGCTGCAGCATGCCGCCCAGTTGCTCGGCGGAGACTGGCGAGTCTTCGATGTCCAGGCCCTGCTTGTTGAGCAGGCTGCCCAACTCGACCATCACCCAGTTCGCCGCCAGTTTCGCGTCGCCACCGATGGCCGCGACTTTCTCGAAGTAATCCGCCTGTTCACGGCTGGTGGCCAGCACGTTGGCGTCGTAAGCCGACAGACCGAACTGGCTCTGGAAGCGCTCGCGCTTTTGCGGTGGCAGTTCCGGCAGGGTCGCACGCACTTCACCGAGGAACGACTCTTCGATGACCACCGGCAGCAGGTCCGGATCGGGGAAGTAACGGTAGTCGTTGGCTTCCTCTTTCGAACGCATCGGACGGGTCTCGTCCTTGTTCGGGTCGTACAGGCGAGTCTGCTGGATGACCTTGCCGCCGTCTTCGATCAGCTCGATCTGGCGCTGGATCTCGGAGTTGATCGCCTTCTCGATGAAACGGAACGAGTTGACGTTCTTGATCTCGCAGCGAGTGCCGAACTCGACCTGGCCTTTCGGGCGCACCGAGACGTTGCAGTCGCAACGCAGCGAGCCTTCGGCCATGTTGCCGTCGCAGATGCCCAGGTAGCGCACCAGCGCATGGATCGCCTTGACGTAAGCCACGGCTTCCTTGGCGCTGCGCATGTCCGGCTCGGAGACGATTTCCAGCAGCGGCGTGCCGGCACGGTTCAGGTCGATGCCCGTGGCACCGTTGAATTCTTCGTGCAGGCTCTTGCCGGCGTCTTCTTCAAGGTGCGCGCGGGTGATGCCGACGCGTTTGACCGTGCCATCTTCCAGGGCGATGTCCAGGTGGCCTTTGCCAACGATCGGCAATTCCATCTGGCTGATCTGGTAGCCCTTCGGCAGGTCCGGGTAGAAGTAGTTCTTGCGGGCGAATACGTTGTGCTGGCCGATCTCGGCGTCAATCGCCAGACCGAACATCACCGCCATGCGCACCGCTTCCTGGTTGAGCACCGGCAGCACACCGGGCATGCCAAGGTCGATCAGGCTGGCCTGGGTGTTCGGCTCGGAACCGAAGGTGGTGGAACTACCGGAAAAGATTTTCGACCGGGTGGTGAGCTGAGTGTGAATCTCCAGCCCGATCACGACTTCCCATTGCATGTGTGTCTCCTCAGAAGCCGGTTGGGGTGCGGGTGTGCCAGTCAGTGTTGAGCTGATACTGGTGCGCAACATTGAGCAAACGGCCTTCCTGGAAATACGGCGCGAGCAACTGCACGCCCACCGGCAGACCATCGACAAAACCGGCCGGCATCGACAGGCCCGGCAGGCCGGCGAGGTTGGCGGTGATGGTGTAGACGTCTTCCAGATAGGCAGCGACCGGGTCGCTGTTCTTCGCGCCGAGTTTCCACGCCGGGTTCGGCGTGGTCGGGCCGAGGATGATGTCGACTTCATTGAAGGCAGCCATGAAATCGTTCTTCACCAGACGACGAATCTTCTGCGCTTTCAGGTAGTAGGCGTCGTAGTAACCGGCGGACAGCGCGTAGGCACCGACCATGATCCGGCGCTGCACTTCCGCGCCGAAGCCTTCGCCACGGGAACGCTTGTATAGGTCGATGAGGTTTTCCGGGTTCTCGCAGCGATGGCCGAAACGCACGCCGTCGAAACGCGACAGGTTCGAGGAGGCCTCTGCCGGGGCGATCACGTAGTACGCAGGAATGGCGTACTGCATGTTCGGCAGGCTGATTTCCTTGATCACGGCACCGAGCTTCTGCAGCTGCTGGATGCTGTTCTGGATCAGCTCGGCGATGCGCGGGTCGAGACCGGCGCTGAAGTATTCCTTCGGCACGCCGATGCGCAGGCCTTGCAGCGACTCGCCGAGGCTGGCGGAGTAATCCGGAACCGGCTCATCGATGCTGGTGGAATCGTTCGGGTCGAAGCCGGCCATGCCTTGCAGCAGAATCGCGCAGTCTTCGGCGGTGCGCGCCAACGGGCCGCCCTGATCGAGGCTGGAAGCGTAGGCAATCATGCCCCAGCGCGAAACGCGACCGTAGGTCGGCTTCAGGCCGGTGAGGTTGGTGAACGCCGCCGGCTGACGGATCGAACCGCCGGTGTCAGTGGCCGTGGCGGCTGGCAACAAACGAGCGGCAACCGCCGCCGCCGAGCCGCCGGACGAACCGCCCGGCACGTGTTCCAGGTTCCACGGGTTTTTCACCGCGCCGTACCAGCTCGACTCGTTGGCCGAACCCATGGCGAATTCGTCCATGTTGGTCTTGCCCAGGGTCACGGCGCCGGCAGCGGCCAGTTTCGCGACTACGGTGGCGTCGTATGGAGCCTTGAAGTTGTCGAGCATCTTCGAGCCGCAGCTGGTGCGGATGCCCTGGGTGCAGAACAGATCCTTGTGGGCGATCGGCGCGCCGAGCAGGGCGCCGCTCTCACCGTTGGCCCGGCGTGCATCGGCGGCTTTCGCCTGCTCGATGGCCAGATCCTCGGTGAGGCTGATGAAACTGTTGAGCTGCGGATCGAGCTGGGTAATACGCGCCAGCAGGACTTTGGTCAGCTCTTCGGAGGAAAACTTTTTATCGGCGAGACCGCGGGCGATCTCGGCCAGAGTCATTTGATGCATTGCAGGCTCTTTCCCTTTAGTCGATGACTTTCGGAACCAGATACAGGCCGTTTTCGACCGCTGGTGCGATGGACTGGTAGGCCTCGCGATTATTCGTCTCGGTCACCACGTCGGCGCGCAGGCGCTGACTGGCTTCCAGGGGGTGGGCCAGCGGCTCGATACCGTCGGTATCAACGGCCTGCATTTCGTCGACCAGCCCGAGAATGCTGTTGAGGGCGGAAGTAATGTGCGGAAGATCGGCATCGTTGAGGCCAAGGCAGGCCAGATGCGCGATTTTTTCCACGTCGGAGCGTTCTAGCGCCATCGGGATTCTCCAGTGGAAAACAGAACGGACGGCGTCCGTGTGTTAGATTGTCGGAACACTACCGCACTTCTACGGTCATAAGGCCGCGATTGTGGGGCTTGGTGCACAGAAAAGCGGCCAATTTAACATATTGGCGCCTTGCCCAAAATCCCTGTCGTTGTTAGAGTTTGCCGCACTTTTTTACCCACGCGTTGCCTAGGGTCCCTTTCCCATGTTCAAGAAACTGCGTGGCATGTTTTCCAGCGATCTTTCCATTGACCTGGGCACTGCCAACACCCTTATTTACGTGCGCGAGCGCGGTATCGTCCTGAATGAGCCATCGGTTGTGGCCATTCGGACACACGGTAACCAGAAAAGTGTCGTCGCTGTCGGCACCGAGGCCAAGCGCATGCTCGGCCGTACGCCGGGCAACATTGCCGCCATTCGTCCGATGAAGGACGGCGTGATCGCCGACTTCAGCGTCTGCGAAAAGATGCTGCAGTACTTTATCAACAAGGTTCACGAAAACAGTTTCCTGCAGCCCAGCCCTCGTGTGCTGATCTGCGTTCCATGCAAGTCCACCCAGGTTGAGCGTCGCGCCATCCGTGAATCGGCCCTTGGCGCCGGTGCCCGTGAAGTGTTCCTGATCGAAGAGCCGATGGCTGCTGCGATCGGTGCCGGCCTGCCGGTTGAAGAAGCGCGCGGTTCGATGGTAGTGGACATCGGTGGTGGTACCACCGAGATCGCCCTGATCTCCCTGAACGGTGTGGTCTACGCCGAATCCGTTCGTGTCGGCGGCGATCGTTTCGACGAAGCGATCATCACCTACGTGCGCCGTAACTACGGCAGCCTGATCGGTGAATCCACCGCTGAGCGCATCAAGCAGGAAATCGGTACGGCCTACCCGGGCGGCGAAGTGCGCGAAGTCGATGTTCGCGGTCGCAACCTGGCTGAAGGCGTTCCACGCGCATTCACCCTGAACTCCAACGAAGTGCTCGAGGCTCTGCAAGAGTCGCTGGCAACAATCGTTCAGGCGGTGAAAAGTGCGCTGGAGCAATCGCCGCCGGAACTGGCTTCCGACATCGCCGAGCGTGGCCTGGTGCTGACCGGTGGTGGTGCGCTGTTGCGTGACCTCGACAAGTTGCTGGCCCAGGAAACCGGTCTGCCGGTGATCGTTGCCGAAGATCCGCTGACTTGCGTTGCTCGCGGCGGTGGCCGTGCGCTGGAAATGATGGATAAGCACACCATGGATCTGCTTTCGAGCGAATAAGCTCCGAATGCAATACGTGGGTGAACGCACAGGCAGCACTTTGCAGTGCTGCCTGTTGGCGTTTATCTTCTGTCAGTCTTCATCCAGGCCGGTTTGATGCCGTATGAATAAACAGAACATTTGCCTGGGAGGAGCGGCTTATTAAACCGCTTTTCACCAAAGGCCCTTCGTTGGGCGTGCGCCTGTTGGTGCTGGCCGTGCTTGCGGTCGCACTGATGGTGGTCGATGCACGTTTCGAGCTGCTCAAGCCCGCGCGCAAGCAAGCGTCGCTGGTGCTCATGGATGCCTACTGGATCACTGACCTGCCCGGCCGCTTGTGGGAAGGGGTCGCCAGTCAGTTCGGCAGCCGCACCGAGCTCGTCGCCGAAAACGAAAAACTCAAGACCGAAAACCTGCTGTTGCAGGGGCGCATGCAAAAGCTGGCGGCCCTGACCGAGCAGAACGTTCGGCTGCGTGAGTTGCTCAATTCCTCCGCACTGGTCAATGAAAAGGTCGAAGTGGCCGAGCTGATCGGCATGGATCCCAACCCCTTCACCCATCGCATCATCATCAACAAAGGTGAGCGCGACGGCGTGGTGCTCGGCCAACCGGTGCTCGATGCACGCGGGCTGATGGGCCAGGTGGTCGAATTGATGCCGTACACCTCGCGCGTTCTGCTGCTGACCGACACCACTCATAGCATTCCGGTGCAGGTAAACCGTAACGGTCTGCGCGCGATTGCCAGTGGCACCGGCAACCCGGAGCGCCTGGAATTGCGGCATGTCGCCGATACTGCCGACATCAAGGAAGGCGATCTGCTGGTCAGCTCCGGCCTTGGTCAGCGTTTTCCGGCCGGTTATCCGGTGGCCACGGTCAAGGAAGTCATCCACGATTCCGGCCAACCGTTCGCCATTGTCCGCGCCGTGCCAACCGCCGCCCTGAACCGCAGCCGCTATCTGCTGCTGGTGTTCAGCGACAGCCGCACTGCCGAAGAACGCGCCAATGACGCCGCCCAGGCCCAAGAACAGCTCGACGCTCACGGCGGCGGCCCGATGTTGCCGGCCAGCGTGCCGAAACCGTTGATCATGCCTGCCACGCCGTCGACCGCTACCGCAGCGCCGGCCACTGAAGCCGCAGCGCCTGCCGCCACGCCTGCCAAGCCTGCCGCGAGCAAACCGCCCGCTGCCGCTCCGGCCGCTGCCAAACCGCCGGCCGCGAGCAAACCACCGGCGAAACCGCCAGCGACTACCGGGGGACGAGAATAATGGTCGGCGCGAAAAAATCCGGAAACGGCTGGATGATCTGGCTGACATTCTTCGTCGGTATCCTGCTCAGCGTATCGCCGTTGCCAATCTTCATGGAAATCCTCCGCCCGCTGTGGCTGGCCTTGCTCGTGACGTTTTGGGCGCTGTACATGCCGCACACGGTCGGCATGGTCACGGCGTTCTGTCTGGGGCTGGCCGAAGATGTCCTGCAGGGCGACCTGCTCGGGCAGAACGCGCTGATCCTGACCCTGATTACTTTCCTCGTGTTGTCGTTGCAGCAGCGCCTGCGCATGTTCCCGATGTGGCAGCAGTGCCTGGTGATCCTGGTGATCTTCGGCCTCGCACAATTGGCGCAACTGTGGCTCAGCGCTCTGACCGGCAACCGTCAGCCAACCCTGGCGCTGGTCTTGCCGGCGCTGGTCAGTGCCTTGCTCTGGCCGTGGGTCAGTTTCGCCCTTCGCGGGATGTGCCGACGCTACAGAATCTATTGAGCCGGTGAAGCAGGGCACTGAACAGGGAGATGTTTTGATGAAACTGCTTTACCTCGCCTCCGGCTCACCGCGTCGCCGTGAATTGCTCACGCAGATCGGCGTGCAGTTCTCCGCCATCAGCGCGGACATCGACGAAACCCCGCTTCCTGAAGAATCCCCTTCGGCCTATGTCGAACGCCTTGCGCGTGGCAAGGCTGAGGCCGGTCGCCGTTCGGTCGTCTCTGATCAGCCGTTCTGCGTGCTTGGCGCCGACACCGCTGTGGTACTCGACGGCAAAATACTTGGCAAACCGGTGGACGAAGCCGACGCATGCGCCATGCTGATGATGTTGTCCGGCAGCGAACACGAAGTGCTGACCGCCATCGCCGTTCTTGAAGGTGAGCGCTGCGAGTCGCGGGTGGTGCGCAGTCGCGTGCGTTTCCGCAGCATCAGCCGCGAAGAGGCCAGCGCCTACTGGGCCAGTGGCGAACCGCGCGACAAGGCCGGCGGCTATGGCATTCAGGGCCTGGGGGCGGTGTTTGTCGCCGGGCTCGAGGGTAGCTATTCGGCGGTGGTCGGCCTGCCGCTGTGCGAAACCTGCGAGGTGTTGGGCCATTTCGGCATACCCTGTTGGCAAAACCTGAACACGCCCTGAGCGTCGTACGAATCCAGATGCGGCCACTATCGTGAACATGCCTGAACGAGATCCTGCCATGAGTGAAGAGATTCTGATCAACATCACGCCGATGGAGTCGCGCGTGGCGGTGGTCGAAAACGGTGTGCTGCAAGAAGTCCACGTCGAGCGCACGCAGAAACGCGGGATCGTCGGCAACATCTATAAAGGCAAGATCGTTCGTGTACTGCCGGGCATGCAGGCGGCATTTGTCGACATCGGCCTCGATCGTGCAGCTTTCATTCACGCCGCCGAAATCTCCCTGCGTGAAGGCCCAGCGGTGGAAAGCATCAGTTCGCTGGTGCACGAAGGTCAGAGCCTGGTGGTGCAAGTCACCAAAGACCCGATCGGCTCCAAAGGCGCACGCCTGACCACGCAACTGTCGATTCCTTCGCGTTATCTGGTGTACATGCCGCGCACCGCCCACGTCGGCATTTCCCTGAAGATCGAAGACGAAGCCGAGCGCGAGCGTCTCAAGCAGGTGGTCAGCGATTGCGTAGCCAAAGAAGGCATCAAGGAAGCCGGCGGTTTCATTCTGCGTACAGCCGCTGAAGGCGCGGGCGCTGATGAAATCCTCATGGACATCCGTTACCTGCGGCGCCTCTGGGACCAGATCAACGAGCAGATCAAGACCATTGCCGCGCCCAGCGTGATCTACGAAGACCTCGGCCTGGCCCTGCGCACCCTGCGTGATCTGGTCAACCCGAAGATCGAGAAGATCCGCATCGACTCGCGGGAAACCTTCCAGAAAACCACGCAATTCGTCGCCGAACTGATGCCGGAAATCGCCGATCGTCTGGAACACTACCCGGGTGAACGACCGATCTTCGATCTGTACGGTGTCGAAGACGAAATCCAGCGCGCGCTCGAGCGCAAGGTGCCGCTGAAGTCCGGCGGCTATCTGGTGATCGATCCGGCGGAAGCCATGACCACCATCGACGTCAACACCGGGGCGTTCGTCGGTCATCGCAATCTCGAAGAAACCATTTTCAAGACCAATCTCGAAGCGGCCACGGCGATTGCCCGGCAGATGCGCCTGCGCAATCTCGGCGGGATCATCATCATCGACTTCATCGACATGGAAGATGAAGAGCACCAGCGTCAGGTCCTGCGCACTCTGGAGAAACAGCTGGAGCGCGATCACGCCAAGACCAACATCATCGGCATCACCGAGCTGGGCCTGGTGCAGATGACCCGCAAGCGCACCCGCGAAAGCCTTGAACAGGTGTTGTGCGAACCGTGCAGCAGTTGCCAGGGACGCGGCAAGCTGAAAACCGCTGAAACCATCTGTTACGAGATCTTCCGTGAGATTCTGCGCGAGGCGCGGGCCTATCAGGCCGAGGGTTATCGGGTACTGGCCAACCAGAAAGTGGTCGATCGCTTGCTTGACGAAGAATCCGGTAACGTCGCCGAGCTTGAAGGCTTTATCGGTCGCACCATACGTTTCCAGGTGGAAACCATGTATTCCCAGGAACAATATGACGTGGTGCTGCTCTGAAGCCCTGCATCACCACTCATTCAACGCGGCTGGCCTCAGCTTTTCGCAGTATTTTTGCCATGGGAGCCAACTGACATGGAGCGTCTGACACGCATTCTGGCCGCACTCACCCGCTGGGGGCTGGGCCTGTGCGCGTTGGTTCTGGTGTTGATGGCGTTGTACGTCAGCCTCGGCCGCGAGCTGACGCCACTGGTGGCGGAATACCGCGCCGACATCGAAGACAAGGCCAGCGCGGCCCTCGGCATGCCCTTGCAGATCGGTGAGCTGGAGGGCAACTGGAGCGGTTTCGCACCGATCCTGCTGGCCCATGACGTGATGGTCGGCGACGGCGCCAACGCGCTGCGCCTCGACCGCGTACGGGTAGTGCCGGATATGTGGGGCAGCTTGCTCGCCCGCGAAGTGCGCCTCGCGCATATCGAACTCAACGGTTTGAAGATCAGCCTCAAGGAAGCCGACGACGGTACCTGGGCGCTGGAAGGCCTGCCGGTGCAGAAGGACCAGCCGTTCGATGCAGCGCAACTTTTTCAGCGCTCGCAGATGATCAAGCAACTGTCGGTGCTCGATAGCCAGGTGACCTTGCAACCGCTCGACCACGCGCCCATGACGCTCACCTATGTCGGTCTGAATCTGCGCACCGGCGCCAGCCGCCAGCGTCTCGACGCGCGTCTGACCTTGCCCGACGGCCAACCTGTCGCGCTGAGCCTGCGCAGCCAGTTGCGTCCTGATCAGTGGCAGAACAGCGTCATCGAGGGTTATGCCAGCCTGCCGCAGAGCGACTGGGCGAAATGGCTGCCCGAGCGCCTGACCCAGCAATGGAATTTTTCCGAGATCAAGGCCGGCGGTGAACTCTGGGTCGATTGGGCCGAAGGCGCGTTGCAAAGCGCCGCGTTGCGCCTGAATGCGCCGCAAGTGACCGGCGCCTACGCCGAGCGCAAGCCGATCCAGATCAACAATCTGGCGCTCAACGCCTATTACCGCAACACCGCCGAGGGCGCGAAGGTCACTCTTGATTCACTGGCGATGAGCTTCGGCGACACCCGCTGGGAATCCCATGTGCAGGTGCAGCAGACTCGCGCCAGCGCCAAGGCTGAAGAGCTCTGGCATTTGCAGGCCGATCGCCTCGATCTGACCCCGATCACGCCGCTGCTCAATGCGCTGGGGCCGTTGCCGCAAAGCTTCGCCACAGTGGTCGAGCGGTTGAAGGTAACCGGCGGCCTGCGCAACGTCCTGCTGGATTTCCGTCCGACCGCCACCGATGGCAACAAATTCGGCTTTGCCGCCAACCTCGATAATGTCGGTTTCGATGCCTACCACGGCGCCCCAGCGGCGCGAAATGTCAGCGGCAGCCTCAGCGGCAATCTGGACGGCGGCGAGTTGCGCCTCGACAGCAAGGACTTCGTCCTGCACCTCGATCCGATTTTCGCCAAGCCATGGCAATACCTGCAGGCCAATGCGCGGCTGACCTGGAAGCTCGACAAGGATGGCTTCACCCTGATTGCGCCGTACCTGAAGGTGCTGGGCGAAGAAGGCAAGATTGCCGGCGACTTCCTCATCCGCCTGCACTTCGACCATAGCCAGGAAGACTACATGGACCTGCGCGTCGGCCTGGTCGATGGCGACGGTCGCTATACCGCGAAATATCTGCCGGCGGTGTTGAGCCCGGCGCTGGATGAGTGGCTGCGCACAGCGATCCTCAAAGGCGCGGTGGATCAGGGCTTCTTCCAGTATCAGGGCTCGCTGAGCAAGAACGCCGGCGAGGCTGATCGCAGCATCAGCCTGTTCTTCAAAGTGCATGACGCCGAACTGGCCTTTCAGCCGGGCTGGCCCCATGTGAGCAAGGTCAGCGGCGATGTGTTCATCGAGGACAGCGGCGTGCGCATCTGGGCCAGCAAAGGCCAGTTGCTCGATACGCAAGTCAGCGATGTCTTCGTCAATATTCCTCACGTACGGGCCGGGCAGAACTCGCATTTATTTCTTGATGGCGCATTTGCTGGTGGCCTGGGCGATGGCTTGAAGATTCTTCAGGACGCGCCGATTGGCACTGGCGAGACCTTTGCCGGTTGGGAGGGCGCCGGTGATCTGAATGGCAAGCTCAAGCTGGATATTCCGCTGGCCAAGGGCGAACAGCCGAAAATCCTCGTCGATTTCAAAACCGCCAACGCGCGCTTGAAACTGGCCGAACCGAAACTGGAACTGAGCCAGCTCAAGGGCGATTTCCGTTTCGACAGCAATAAAGGCCTCAGCGGCCAGAACATCTCTGCGCGGGCCTTCGACAAACCGGTCACTGCGCAGATCTTCGCGGATGGCAGCCCCAACCAGATCAAGACTCGGGTGGCCGCATCCGGACAGGTTGAAGTGAAAAAGCTCACTGACTGGCTGGGCGTGACCCAGCCGTTGCCGGTGTCCGGGACGATTCCTTATCAGTTGCAGCTGAATCTTTCCGGGGCCGACAGCCAGTTGCTGGTCAGCTCCAGCCTCAAAGGCGTGGCAGTGGATTTGCCGGCGCCGTTCGGCATGGCCGCCGATGTCGGGCGTGACACGGTGTTCCGCATGACCTTGCAAGGGCAGGAGCGGCGTTACTGGTTCAATTACGATCAACTGGCCAATTTCACTTTTGCTGCGCCGCCGAGCAATTTCGCCGATGGCCGTGGCGAACTGTTTCTCGGCGCTGGCGAAGCGGTGTTGCCGGGCGCCAAGGGCCTGCGCATTCGTGGGGTGCTGTCAGAGCTGGACGTCGCGCCGTGGCAGGATCTGGCCAACAAATACGCCGGCGGGGATCCGGGCGGCAGCGCCAAGCAACTGCTCAGCAGCGCTGACATCAAGGTCGGCAAATTGACCGCGCTCGGCACCACGCTGGATCAGGCCTCGGTGCAGATCAATCGCAAGCCCGGCGCATGGAATCTCGCTCTCGATAGTCAGCAGGCCAAGGGCACGGCCAGCCTGCCGGACGCCAAGGGCGTGCCGATTGCGGTGAATCTGCAATACGTGAAACTGCCAGCGCCGGACCCGGCGGTGCAGGCTGACGAGAACGCGCCGGATCCATTGGCGTCGGTCGATCCGACAAAAATCCCGGCGCTGGATATCACCCTCAATCAATTGTTCCTCGGCCCCGATCTGGTCGGTGGCTGGTCGCTGAAAGTGCGGCCGACCGCCAAGGGCATCGCCCTGAACAACCTCGACATGGGCCTCAAGGGCATCCTCCTGCAAGGCAACGGCGGCTGGGAAGGCGCGCCGGGGGCGACCAGCAGTTGGTACAAGGGCCGCATTGGCGGCAAGAATCTGGCCGACGTGCTCAAAGGCTGGGGCTTCGCGCCGAGCGTGACCAGCGAAGAATTCCATATGGACGTCGATGGACGTTGGCCGGGCTCGCCGGCGTGGCTGGCGACCAAGCGCTTCTCCGGCACCCTCGACGCCTCGCTGAACAAAGGCCAGTTCGTTGAAGTGGAAGGCGGTGCTCAGGCGCTGCGGGTGTTCGGCCTGCTCAACTTCAACTCGATCGGCCGGCGCCTGCGTCTGGACTTCTCCGACCTGTTCGGCAAAGGCCTGAGCTACGACCGGGTCAAAGGTTTGCTGGTGGCGAACAACGGTGTCTACGTCACCCGTGAGCCGATTCGCCTGACCGGGCCTTCGAGCAATCTTGAGCTGGACGGCACGCTTGATCTGGTCGACGACAAGGTCGATGCGAAATTGCTGGTGACACTGCCGGTGACCAACAACCTGCCGATCGCCGCGCTGCTTGTTGGCGCACCGGCGGTCGGCGGCGCGCTGTTCCTTATCGACAAGCTGATCGGCGACCGCGTGGCGCGCTTCGCCAGCGTCAAATACACGGTCAAAGGCCCATGGAAAGAGCCGAAAATCACCTTCGACAAGCCTTTTTAACTAGCAGACACTACCCCTGTAGGAGCTGCCGAAGGCTGCGATCTTTTGATCTGGCTCTAAAAAAAATCAAAAGATCGCAGCCTTCGGCAGCTCCCACACCGTCATATGTAAATCCCGAGGAGCGGCCATGTCTTTAGCGGTGATTCAAATGGTCAGCCAGAGCGACGTGCTGGCCAATCTGGCCCAGGCCCGACGCCTGCTTCAACAGGCAGCCGCCAGCGGGGCGAAACTCGCGGTGCTGCCGGAAAACTTCGCCGCCATGGGCCGTCGTGACGTCGCCGATATCGGCCGCGCCGAGGCCTTGGGCGAAGGGCCGATCCTGCCCTGGTTGAAACAGACCGCCCGCGACCTCACCTTATGGATAGTCGCCGGCACTTTGCCGTTGCCACCGTTGGGTCAACCCACGGCCAAAGCCAATGCCTGCTCGTTGTTGATCAATGAATACGGCGAGATCGTCGCGCGCTATGACAAGCTGCATCTGTTCGATGTCGATGTCGCCGACAATCGCGGCCGGTACCGTGAATCCGATGACTATGCTTATGGCGGTAATGTAGTGGTGGCGGATACGCCGGTGGGGCGCGTCGGTCTGAGCGTGTGTTACGACTTGCGTTTCCCGGAGCTGTACAGTGAATTGCGTGCCGCCGGTGCCGAGGTGATTACCGCGCCGTCGGCCTTTACGGCCGTAACCGGCGCCGCGCATTGGGATGTACTGATCCGCGCGCGGGCCATCGAAACACAGTGTTATATCCTCGCGGCCGCACAGGGCGGCAGTCATCCGGGGCCACGCGAGACCTTCGGGCATGCGGCGATTGTCGACCCGTGGGGGCGTGTGCTGGCCCAGCAGGATCAAGGCGAGGCGGTGTTGCTGGCCGCCCGCGACAGTGATGAACAAGCGTCCATCCGGGCGCGCATGCCGGTGACGCGTCATCGGCGGTTTTTCTCGCAGGGCGCCCAGCGGCCTGCTTCAGAACACGAATTTAAGGCGTAAACCTATGAGCGAGTTGTTGTCCTCAGTCAGTGATCACCTGTTGGCACCCGGCGGTGTCACGATCGAGAGCCTGCAAGGCGTGCTCGGCGATCTGGCCGGGCCGGGCATCGATGCCGCCGATCTGTATTTCCAGGGCCAGATTTCCGAGTCGTGGGCGCTGGAAGACGGCATCGTCAAGGAAGGCAGCTTCAACCTCGATCAGGGTGTCGGCGTGCGCGCGCAGTCCGGGGAGAAGACCGGTTTTGCCTACAGCAACGCGATCACCCTTGAAGCCCTCGGTGCAGCGGCCCGCGCCGCGCGTTCGATCTCACGTGCCGGGCAGAACGGCACCGTGCAGGCATTCACCAGCCAGGACGTCGCGCAACTGTACGCGCCGGATAACCCGCTGGAAGTGCTCAGCCGCGCGGAAAAAGTCGAGTTGCTCAAACGCATCGACGTCGCCACCCGCGCACTCGACCCACGGATTCAGCAAGTCAGCGTGAGCATGGCCGGGGTCTGGGAGCGGATTCTGGTGGCCTCCACCGACGGTGGCCTGGCCGCTGATGTGCGCCCATTGGTGCGTTTCAACGTAAGCGTCATCGTTGAGCAGAATGGCCGTCGCGAACGCGGCGGGCACGGCGGCGGTGGGCGTACCGATTACCGCTACTTCCTCGCCGAAGACCGCGCCATGGGTTATGCCCGCGAAGCGCTGCGCCAGGCGCTGGTCAATCTGGAAGCGATTCCGGCGCCGGCCGGTACCTTGCCGGTGGTGCTGGGTTCCGGCTGGTCCGGCGTGCTGCTGCACGAAGCGGTCGGTCACGGTCTGGAAGGCGACTTCAACCGCAAGGGCAGCTCGGCCTACAGCGGGCGCATGGGCGAAATGGTTGCCTCCAAGTTATGCACCATCGTCGATGACGGCACCTTGAGCGGCCGTCGCGGTTCGCTGAGCGTCGATGACGAAGGCACGCCGACCGAGTGCACTACGCTGATCGAAAACGGCGTACTCAAGGGCTACATGCAAGACAAGCTCAACGCGCGGCTGATGGGCGTAGCACGCACCGGTAACGGTCGTCGCGAATCCTATGCGCACCTGCCGATGCCCCGCATGACCAACACCTACATGCTCGGTGGCGAAAGCGATCCGGCAGAAATCATCGCCTCGGTGAAGAAGGGCATCTACTGCGCCAACCTCGGTGGCGGTCAGGTCGATATCACCAGCGGCAAGTTCGTGTTCTCGACCAGCGAGGCCTACCTGATCGAAGACGGCAAGATCACCGCACCGGTCAAAGGCGCGACGTTGATCGGCAACGGCCCCGAGGCGATGAGCCGGGTGTCGATGGTCGGTAACGATCTGGCGCTGGACAGCGGTGTGGGTACGTGTGGCAAGGATGGGCAGTCGGTGCCGGTGGGTGTCGGCCAGCCAACGCTGAAAATCGATGCGATTACCGTGGGTGGCACGGGCGCATAAGAGAGGCGGGGCTTTCGGGTGGCGCGCAGGACGGCCACCCGGTGGCGATTTTCAACGCAGGCCGCGTTGAGTCTCGTCCAGCTCCCGAATGTATTTGAAGATCTTGCGGCTCGAAGCAGGCGGTTTGTTTTGCGCAACCTCATGCTGGGCCTGCCGGATCAGGGAACGCAATTGCTGGCGATCGGCGTCCGGATACTCGATGACGAATTTCTCCAGCACGGCGTCATCGCCCGCGATCAGGCGGTCACGCCAGCGTTCCAGATTATGGAAACGCTCGTTGTACTGGCGAGTGGAGGCATCGAGTTGATCGAGCAGAGTCAGAATCGCGTCAGTGTCCTGGTCGCGCATCAGTTTGCCGATGAACTGCAAATGCCGTTTACGCGCGATGTTCGCGGTGTGCTTGGCGCATCGGCCAATGCCCGGCGCAAAGCGTCGGTCAACGGCAGTTTGGCGACCAGATCAGGCTTGAGTGTGGTCAGGCGCTCGCCGAGGTCAACCAGCGCATGCAACTCGCGTTTGACCTGAGATTTGCTTTTTTCTCCCGTATCGAGGGAGTCGTCGTAAGAATCAACCATGGTGGCAGTCCGCAAAGAAACGCCGCCATGATAACCAGTCGGGGGCCGCTTGTCCGGCCCGGTCGCTCGATGACCCCAGCCGAAAGCAGAATTTGAGTGGAGATGAGCATGAGTGCAGTTCAAAGCGTCGGCCCGCAGGCATTGCCGGCACTGCAAGAACAGGTCGAGCAGATCATCGCCGAAGCCAAGCGCCAGGGCGCCAGCGCCTGTGAAGTCGCGGTGTCGCTGGAGCAAGGCCTGTCGACTTCGGTGCGTCAGCGCGAGGTCGAAACCGTTGAATTCAACCGTGATCAGGGTTTTGGCATCACTCTGTACGTCGGCCAGCGCAAAGGCTCGGCCAGCACCTCGGCCACCGGGCCGGAGGCGATTCGTGAAACCGTCGCAGCAGCACTGGCCATCGCCAAACACACCTCCGAGGACGAAGCCTCGGGTCTGGCCGATGCGGCGCTGATGGCCAGGGATGTGCAGGATTTCGACCTGTTCCACGAGTGGGACATCACCCCGGAGCAGGCCATCGAGAAGGCTTTGCTCTGCGAGGCCGCGGCGTTCGATGCCGATGCGCGGATCAAGAACGCCGACGGCACCACCCTCAGCACCCATCAGGGCTGCCGGGTTTACGGCAACAGCCACGGTTTCATCGGCGGTTACGCATCGACCCGGCACAGCCTGAGTTGCGTGATGATCGCCGAAGCCGACGGTCAGATGCAGCGTGATTACTGGTATGACGTCAATCGCCAGGGCAGTCTGCTCGCCGATCCGGTGAGCATCGGCCAGCGTGCCGCGCAACGTGCAGCCAGCCGTCTGGGCGCGCGGCCGGTGCCGACATGCGAGGTGCCGGTACTGTTTTCCGCCGAACTGGCGGGCGGTCTGTTCGGCAGCTTCCTCTCGGCCGTTTCGGGCGGCAGCCTGTATCGCAAATCGTCGTTTCTCGAAGGCACCCTCGGGCAGAAGCTGTTCCCGGAATGGCTGACCATCGATGAGCGTCCGCATCTGATGCGTGCCATGGGCAGTGCTTCCTACGACGGTGATGGCCTGGCCACTTACGCGAAACCATTCGTCGAAAAGGGCGAGTTGGTCTCGTACATTCTCGGTACCTACTCCGGGCGCAAACTGGGCATGCCGAGCACCGCCAATGCGGGCGGCGTGCACAACCTGTTCGTCACCCATGGCGACGAGGATCAGGCAGCGCTGTTGAAGCGCATGGGCCGAGGACTGCTGGTCACCGAATTGATGGGCCACGGCCTGAACATGGTCACCGGCGACTATTCGCGCGGTGCGGCAGGCTTCTGGGTGGAAAACGGCGAGATCCAGTTCGCCGTGCAGGAAGTGACCATCGCCGGCAACATGCGCGACATGTTCAAGCAGATTGTCGCGGTGGGTAATGATCGGGAGCTGCGCAGCAACATCCGCACCGGCTCGGTATTGATCGAGCGGATGACTGTCGCCGGCAGCTAAGCCGCGAATCCGCCAACAAAAAAAGGCGCGCCATCCGTTCTGGATGGCGCGCCTTTTTAATTCGCTTCGCACAAATCCCCTGTGGGAGCGAGCCTGCTCGCGAAAACGATGGATCAGTTGTAAATGTGCTGACTGACACAGCGCATTCGCGAGCAGGCTAACTCCCACAAGTGAGCAGCGCAAACTCGAGTGCTTGTGTTGGTTATCATTATCATCTAATAATAAATCTCATCTCCGAACGAGTCCCGGATCATGAGTTCTGCCTTGCACGAGCAGCCCTACCTCGAAAGCTGGCGCTGGATGAGCCGCCAGATCCGTTGCGCGCTGGATCCTGACGAACCGCGCCTGATCGAACACTACCTCGCCGAAGGGCGCTATCTGTCCTGTTGCACAGCCACTTCGCCCTGGACTGTCGCCGAAACGTCTTTCCGTCTGCTGCTCGATACCGCCACCGACATCGCGTTGCCGTGGCACTGGCGCAGCGTCTGTCTCGATCAAGCCTGGCGTCCCTTGCGTGAAATGGAGCGCCTGTCGCTATGCCAATGCCGCTTGCGGCGCTGGCAACGCTACACCTGGCAGCTCGCCACTTGCGAGTTGCAACCGTCGATTCCTCTCATTGATTTGCTGCAAGGACATTCGCATGACCAAGACACGTATTGAGCGCGACAGCATGGGCGAACTGCAGGTGCCGGTCGATGCGCTCTATGGCGCGCAGACCCAGCGCGCCGTGGACAACTTCCCGATCAGCGGCAAGCCGATGCCGACGCAGTTCATCCGCGTGCTGATCCTCGCCAAAGCCGCCGCTGCCCGGGCCAACGTTGAGCTGAACCAGATCAGCGCGGCCCAGGGCAAAGCCATCAGTGATGCCGCGCAAGGCCTGCTCGAAGGCGATTTCATGCAGCATTTCCCGGTGGATATCTTCCAGACCGGGTCCGGCACCAGCTCGAACATGAACGCCAACGAAGTGATCGCGACGCTGGCCAGCCGCATGCTCGGCGAGCCGGTCAACGCCAACGATCATGTCAACTGCGGGCAAAGCAGCAACGACATCATCCCGACCACCATCCACGTCAGCGCCGCGCTGGCGCTGCATGAACAATTGCTGCCGGCGCTGTTGCATCTGGTCCAGGTGATCGAGCGCAAGGCCGAGCAAGTGCATCACCATGTGAAGACCGGGCGCACTCACCTGATGGACGCGATGCCGGTGCGCATGAGCCAGGTGCTCAACGGTTGGGCGCAGCAGCTCAAGGCCAACATCGCGCATCTGCAGGACCTGCTGCCGAGCCTGCAAGCGCTGGCGCAGGGCGGCACTGCGGTCGGTACCGGGATCAATGCGCATCCGGAGTTCGCCGCGCGATTCAGTCGGCATCTGAGCCAACTGACCGACGTGCAGTTCACCCCGGGCAAGGACCTGTTCGCGCTGATTGGCTCGCAGGACACTGCGGTCTCTGTCTCCGGCCAGCTCAAAGCTACTGCGGTGTCGCTGATGAAAATCGCCAACGACGTGCGCTGGATGAACTCAGGTCCCCTGGCCGGCCTCGGCGAAATTGAACTGCAAGCGCTGCAACCGGGTTCATCGATCATGCCCGGCAAGGTCAACCCGGTGATCCCGGAAGCCACCGCGATGGTCGCTGCGCAAGTGATCGGCAATGACTCGGTGATCACCGTGGCCGGCCAATCCGGCAATTTCGAACTGAACGTGATGTTGCCGATCATCGCGCAGAACCTGCTGAGCAGCATCGAACTGCTGGCCAATTCCAGTCGCCTGCTCGGTGACAAGGCAATCGCTACTTTCAAGGTCAACGAATCGCGCTTGCAAGAAGCGTTGTCGCGCAACCCGATTCTGGTCACCGCGCTCAACCCCATCATCGGTTACCAGAAAGCCGCCGAAATCGCCAAGCAGGCCTACAAGGAAGGCCGCGCGGTGATCGACGTCGCCCTGGAACACACCGACCTGTCGCGCAGCCAGCTGGAAGAGTTGCTCAACCCCGAGAAGCTCACCGCCGGCGGCGTGTAAACCCCGTAACCGCTTTGGAGGCTCACCATGGAGCACTGGAAACGCACGATCGAACGGGCCAATCGCTGCTTCATGCTGGGCGAACTGATCGACGCCCGCGAGGCTTACCTGCAAGCCCTGGCCCTGGCGCAAGTGTTGTTCGAACGCTGGGCGGATGCCGACGAAGCGGTGGCGGCCTGCGTCGTCTCTCATCACAACCTCGCCGACCTGCATTTGCGCCTGAACCAACCGGAGGAGAGCGCCGAATACCTGTGCGCTATCCATCAACGTTTGTTGCAGACCATGCAGGACGAACGCCTGCGCCCGGCCCTGCGTGAGGCGGCGTTGCGCCAGAGCAGCAAGACCTACGTCGAACTGTTGAATTTCATCAGCGAGCACGGCGAGTACCCGCGCACCCAGCGCCTGCTGCATCCGGACACCGGCAATGCCCGCCGCGCCTCAAATCCCCATCAGTATGGAGTCCACTGAAATGGCTTTTACCTTGCCTGCCTTGCCCTACGCCTACGATGCCCTCGAGCCGCACATCGATGCGCAGACCATGGAAATCCATTACACCAAGCATCACCAGACCTACATCAACAATCTCAACGCCGCCGTGGAAGGCACCGAATTCGCCGAGTGGCCGGTGGAAAAACTCGTCGCCAGCGTCCAGCAACTGCCGGAAAAGCTTCGCGCGGCGGTGATCAATCAGGGCGGCGGTCACGCCAATCACTCGCTGTTCTGGGAAGTGATGGTGCCCAACGGAGGCGGCAAGCCCGACGGCGCGCTGGCCGAGGCCATCGACGAGCAACTGGGCGGACTCGACAGTTTCAAGGAAGCGTTCACCAAAGCCGCGCTGACCCGTTTCGGCAGCGGTTGGGCCTGGCTGAGCGTGACACCGGAGAAAAAACTGGTCGTGGAAAGCAGCGGCAATCAGGACAGCCCGTTGATGAACGGCAATACCCCCATCCTCGGTCTCGACGTCTGGGAGCACGCCTACTACCTGCGCTACCAGAACCGTCGCCCGGCATACATCAACGCGTTCTACAACGTAATCAACTGGCCGGAAGTTGCTGCGCGCTATCAGGCCGCACTGGTTTAAGCCTTCAATAAAAACAATCCAGGGCTGACTATGGGCACGGAAACACTGGCGATTGGCAGCGGGCGCATGTTTCGTTACGCGGTGGGCTCGCTGTTGCTGCTGGCGGGGGTGACTTTGCTGGTCGCCCACGGTTTGCAGTGGCTGAATCTGGAACCGCGGCTGTTGCGCGCCTTGCAGGGCGGTGCCATCTGCGCGTTGGGGACGGCGCTTGGCGCAGTGCCGGTGCTGGTGATCCGGCGCATGCCGCAGGCACTCAGCGACACCTTGCTCGGATTTGGTGCCGGGGTGATGCTGGCGGCGACGGCGTTTTCGCTGATCGTGCCGGGCATTGCTGCGGCGGAGAGTCTTGGTCTGACGCCGTGGGCCGCCAGTAGTCTGATCTGCTTCGGCATCCTGCTCGGCGCGTTCGGTCTGTATCTGGTGGATCGGCGCGTTTGCGGTGCCTCGCCGCAGATGCTCGTCGGCACGCTGGAGCATCCGCTGATTCCCCCGCGAATCTGGCTGTTCGTGTTCGCCATCATCGCGCACAACATTCCAGAAGGCATGGCGGTTGGCGTATCTGCCGGCGGCGGGATGGCGGACGCCGACAGTCTGGCGATGGGCATTGCGTTGCAGGATGTGCCGGAAGGACTGGTGATTGCGTTGGTGCTGGCCGGGGCAGGGATGTCGCGGGTCAGGGCATTTTTGATTGGCGCGGCGTCTGGGCTGGTCGAACCGGTATTTGCACTGTTATGCGCATGGCTGGTGAGTCTGGCTCAAGTGCTGTTGCCGCTGGGGCTGGCATTGGCGGCCGGGGCGATGTTGCTGGTGGTGACCCACGAAGTGATTCCGGAGTCGCGTCGTCATGGGCATGACAAACTGGCCAGTCTGGGCCTGTTGGTCGGGTTTTGTCTGATGATGGTGATGGATACGGCGTTGGGGTGAAAGAGGATCAAAAGATCGCAGCCTTCGGCAGCTCCTACATGAGAACGTATTCCAATGTAGGAGCTGCCGAAGGCTGCGATCTTTTTGCTTTTGACTTTCAACCACCTTCATCGAAGTAATTGTTGATCAGCTGCACCAAAGCGTCCATGGCTTCCTGAGCGTGTTCGCCTTCGGTGCTCAAATAAATTTTGGTGCCCTTGCCGGCGGCGAGCATCATCATCGCCATGATGCTCTTGCCGTCGACAGTCGTCTCCGGCGTGCGACCCACTCTGATCGTGCAGTCTGGATACTGACCCGCTACGCCGACAAATTTGGCCGATGCCCGAGCGTGCAGACCCAGCTTATTGATGATTTCGATTTCACGAGCAGGCATCGCGGTGTGAATCCTTTAGGTGAGGTCGCGGTGGCGAACCTGGACGTTCTTCAGGGTTTTCTGCAGGGCCTGGCCCAGACGTTCGGTCAGGTAGACGGAGCGGTGGTGCCCGCCGGTGCAGCCGATGGCAATGGTCACGTAGGCGCGGTTGCTGGCGGCGAAACGTGGCAGCCACTTGTTCAGGTAGGCGTAGATGTCCTGATACATTTCTTCGACATCCGGCTGCTGCGCCAGATACTCGGCCACCGGTGCATCAAGGCCCGATTGCGCGCGCAGCTCCGGTTTCCAGTACGGATTGGGCAGGCAGCGCACATCGAAGACCAGATCGGCATCGACTGGCATGCCGCGCTTGAAGCCAAATGATTCAACCAGAAACGCCGTGCCGGGCTCAGGCTGATTCAACAGGCGCAACTTCAAGGTATCGCGCAGTTGATACAGATTGAGGTTGGTGGTGTTGATTTTCAGGTCAGCCAGATCGGCGATCGGGCCGAGCAGGGCGGTTTCATCGTGAATCGCCTCGGCCAGTGAGCGATTGGCGTTGCTTAGCGGGTGACGACGACGGGTCTCGGAAAAACGCTTGAGCAAGGTTTCTTCGTCGGCGTCCAGGTACAACACATCGCACTTGATATGCTTGGCACGCACGTCTTCGAGCAATTCTGGAAAGCGTGACAGATGGCTGGGCAGGTTGCGTGCATCGATCGACACGGCGACCAGCGGCTGCGCCAGCTCCGTGTGAATCAGCGCACGCTCGGCCAGTTCTGGCAGCAAACCGGCCGGCAGATTGTCGATGCAGTAGTAGCCGTTGTCCTCAAGGACATTCAGGGCGGTACTTTTACCCGAGCCCGAACGGCCACTGACAATGATCAAACGCATGATTAGTGCCCGTTCTGCTCGTCCACTACAACCTGGTACAAGGCTTCGTTGCTCGGAGCGCTGCGCAGTTTTTCGCGCACTTCCTTGCGGTCTAGCATGCTCGCAATCTGGCGCAATAATTCCAGATGCGCATCGGTAGCGGCTTCCGGGACCAGCAGCACGAACAGCAGGTCCACCGGGGCGCCGTCGATGGCGTCGAAATCGATCGGGGCTTCGAGGTGCAACAGGGCACTCACTGGCCCCGCGCAGCCCTTGAGGCGGCAGTGGGGAATGGCGATGCCGTTGCCAAAACCGGTGGAACCGAGTTTTTCACGGGCGATCAGCGCCTCGAAGACATCCTGCATCGCCAGATCCGGTACTTCGCGGTGGATCAGGTTGGCAATCTGTTCGAGGGCTTTTTTCTTGCTGCCGCCCGGCGCGTTCACTTGGGAACGGCCGGGGGTCAGGATGGTTTCAAGTCGGATCATGGGATAGGGGTGTTAACGACCGGTCGCGCCCTGGAGGAGGCTCTGGGTCTTTTCCTTATGCTTTTTGAGTTGGCGATCCAGCTTGTCGGTGAGTGAGTCGATCGCAGCATACATGTCGGTATCTTCTGCGTTGGCGACCACTTCGCTGCCGGGGATATGCAAGGTGGCTTCGATCTTCTGCTTCAGCTTTTCGACGCACATCGTGACCTGCACGTTGGTGATCTTGTCGAAATGTCGCTCCAGTCGTTGGAGTTTTTCCTCGATGTAGGAACGCAGAGGTTGGGTCACTTCCAGTTGGTGTCCACTGATGTTGACTTGCATACAGCTTCTCCTTCGTTGCCAGTGCATAAAGCGGCAGGCCGAAAAGCCTGCCACTGGAACGCTGTAACGTGGCTTACATCAACCGCTTGCGTTCGCTCGAAGGCGCGATTCCGAGGGATTCGCGGTACTTGGCGACGGTGCGGCGAGCCACCTGAATGCCTTGTGCCTCCAGTAAACCAGCGATCTTGCTGTCACTCAACGGCTTTTTCTGATTTTCCGCAGCGACCAGTTTTTTGATGATCGCGCGGATCGCCGTGGACGAGCATTCGCCGCCTTCGGCGGTGCTGACGTGGCTGGAGAAAAAGTATTTCAGCTCATAAATACCGCGCGGGGTATGCATGAATTTTTGCGTGGTCACCCGGGAAATCGTCGATTCGTGCATGCCGACCGCTTCGGCGATGTCATGCAATACCAACGGCTTCATCGCTTCGTCGCCGTATTCGAGGAAACCGCGCTGATGTTCGACGATCTGCGTGGCCACTTTCATCAGGGTTTCGTTGCGGCTCTGCAGGCTCTTGATGAACCAGCGGGCTTCCTGCAATTGATTACGCATGAAGGTGTTGTCGGCGCTGGTGTCGGCACGCTTCACAAAACCGGCGTATTGGGCGTTGACGCGAAGGCGGGGCACCGATTCCTGGTTCAGCTCGACCAGCCAGCGCTCGTTGTCCTTGCGCACGATCACATCGGGAATGACGTATTCGGCTTCGGTCGACTCGATCTGCGAGCCCGGACGCGGATTGAGACTCTGCACCAGTTCGATGACCTGGCGCAGCTCGTCTTCCTTGAG
This sequence comes from Pseudomonas sp. Marseille-Q5117, assembly GCF_946901175.1. NCBI lineage: Bacteria > Pseudomonadati > Pseudomonadota > Gammaproteobacteria > Pseudomonadales > Pseudomonadaceae > Pseudomonas > Pseudomonas sp. Marseille-Q5117. Next base: position 40,334 of record NZ_CAMPPP010000014.1, read on the forward strand.
CTTCATCCGGCGCATCAACTGGCTGTAATCGCGGCTGCCGAGCAGGTCGATGTAATCGGCGACGAGGCGCTTGGCCTCGGCCAACCACGGTGTTTTGGCTGGCAACTGGCGAAGTTGCAGCAGCAGGCATTCGCTGAGGTTGCGGGCGCCGATACCGGCGGGCTCGAATTGCTGGATGCGATGCAGGACGGCTTCGATCTCGTCGAGCTCGATGTCCAGTTCAGGATCGAACGCTTCAAGAATTTCTTCGAGTGTTTCGTCCAGATAGCCCTGATTGTTGATGCAGTCGATCAGGGTGACGGCGATCAGGCGATCGGTGTCGGACATCGGCGCCAGGTTCAGTTGCCAGAGCAGATGGCTCTGCAGGCTCTCGCCGGCGGACGTGCGGGTGGTGAAATCCCACTCATCGTCATCGCTGCTCGGCAGGCTACTGGCGCTGGTCTGGTAGACGTCTTCCCAGGCGGTATCTACTGGCAGTTCGTTGGGGATGCGCTCGTTCCATTCGCCATCCTCGAGGTTGTCCACCGTCGGGGCGGTTTCCTGGTAGGAGGGTTCCTGGATTTCGGCGGGCTTCTGTTCGGCGTTGTCGGCCAGAGGATCGGCGTTGTCGAAGTCGTCGCCTTCTTCCTGGCGCTCGAGCATCGGATTGGATTCCAGAGCCTCCTGGATCTCCTGTTGCAGGTCCAGGGTCGACAATTGGAGCAGGCGGATGGCCTGTTGCAGCTGCGGTGTCATCGTCAGCTGCTGGCCCATTCTCAAGACTAGCGATGGTTTCATGGCAGGGGCTTAACACCTTATTCGCCGGCGCTTTGCGCCATCCACTACAGGGCGCCGAAGCGCCAAACTTAAGCAAATTATATGCCTGAAACTGAAGTGTTTGCCTAGAGCGCTGTAACAATTAAAGCGGATAAATGCGCCTTGAATCGATACAGCGCTGTCGCGCTTACAGGCGGAACTCGTGACCCAGATACACTTCCTTGACCAGATCGTTGGCCAGGATGGTCTCGGCATCGCCTTCAGCGATCAGTTGACCGTCGTTGACGATGTAAGCGGTTTCGCAGATATCCAGGGTTTCACGGACGTTGTGGTCGGTGATCAGCACACCGATGCCCTTGGCCTTGAGGTGATGGATGATCTGCTTGATGTCGCCGACCGAGATCGGGTCGACACCGGCGAACGGTTCGTCGAGCAGGATGAATTTCGGCGCAGTGGCCAGGGCACGAGCGATTTCCACTCGGCGGCGCTCACCACCGGACAGGCTCATGCCGAGGTTGTCGCGGATGTGGCTGATGTGGAACTCCTGCAGCAGGCTTTCCAGCTCCTTGCGACGACCGGCCTTGTCGAGCTCCGGGCGTGTCTCAAGGATCGCCATGATGTTGTCGGCGACCGACAGTTTGCGGAAGATCGACGCTTCTTGCGGCAGATAGCCGATACCGGCCTTGGCGCGGCCGTGCATCGGCTGGTGGCTGACGTCCAGATCATCGATCAGCACGCGGCCCTGATCCGCCTGCACCAGGCCGACGATCATGTAGAAGCACGTGGTCTTGCCGGCGCCGTTCGGGCCGAGCAAGCCGACGATCTGCCCGCTGTCGATCGACAGGCTGACGTCACGCACGACCTGGCGGCTTTTATAGGCCTTGGCCAGGTGCTGAGCTTTCAGAGTTGCCATTACTGGGATTTCTCTTCGGTTTTCTTCTTCGGCTGGATCACCATGTCGATGCGCGGACGCGATTCGGTGACCTTGCTGCCCGTGGCGCGACCGGCGCTGGCCAGTTTCTTCACGGTGTCGTAGACGATTTTTTCGCCCTGGGTGACGTTGTTATCCTTGTCGATAACCTTGGCCTTGTCGATCAGCACCACCCGGTTCTGCTGGGCGTGGTATTGAATCGTCACGCCGTAGCCCTTGACCGGGTTGGCGTCGCCCTGGGTCTGCAGCTGCTCGAAGTAAGCAAGGTTGCCCACCGAGGTCACCACGTCGATGTCGCCATTGGGCGCGCGCGTCATGGTCACGGTATTGCCTTTGACGATCATCGAACCCTGGGTAATGATCACGTCACCTTTATAGGTGGCGATGCCATTCTTGTCGTCCAGTTGCGCGTCGTCGGCCTGAATGCGGATAGGCTGCTGCTGATCGTTCGGCAGGGACCAGGCGCTCGCGCTTCCCAGTGCTGCGCCCAGACTGAGCAAAATAGGGAGGGTTTTAACGAGCCTCATACTGTCCTCTTACGTTCGATTGCAGGTGTATCCTGCTGTCCTTCAGGTACGCTTTCATTCCGACGCCAGTCGATACACCGCCAGCGCCCTCGATTCTAACGGGTTGCGCAGTCTGCGCATATTCCTGCTGCGGGAACACGGTCATGCGGGTGCTGGTGATCAGGGTGCCGCGCTGTTTCTCGTCGGTGCGCTGTACGCGTACCGAGTCGATCAATTCCACTTCGGTACCGCCCGAATTCACTTCGCCGCGCTCACTGGTCACGTGCCATGGGAAGTCGGTGCCGCGGTACATGTTCAAATCAGGCTTGGTCACCAGGGTGATATCGGTAGCCTTGACGTGCTCGGCCTTGTCGGAAGTCATCTCGTACTGCACCTTACCGTCGGGCAGGTACTGAATGGTATGCGTGTTGGTCGCGTACCAGTCGATCGGATTCTCGGCAGTCGAGACCGGCGGTTTGTCGAGGAAACGTTCCGGGCTGATGTTCCAATAGCCGACCGCAGCGAAGATTGCCGCGATGCAGCCGAACAGCAGGAAGTTGCGAAACTTTTTGCTAAACATGTTCAGGCTCACAGGTACGCGGCGTTGGCCGCTTCGAGGCGGCCCTGGGCGCGCAGGATCAATTCGCAGAATTCGCGGGCGGCACCTTCGCCGCCACGGGCGCGGGTAACGCCGTGGGCGTGTTCGCGGACGAAATCGGCAGCGTTGGCCACCGCCATGCCCAGCCCTACACGGCGGATCACCGGCAAGTCTGGCAGATCGTCACCCAGATAGGCGACTTCTTCATAGCTTAGGCCCAGTTGCGCGAGCAGGCCGTCGAGCACCACCAGTTTGTCTTCGCGCCCCTGAAACAGATGCGGGATGCCGAGGTTCTTCGCGCGGCGCTCGACCACCGGGGTCTTGCGACCGCTGATGATCGCGGTTTGTACGCCGGCATTCATCAGCATCTTGATGCCCTGGCCGTCGAGGGTGTTGAAGGTCTTGAATTCGCTGCCGTCCTCGAGAAAGTACAGGCGGCCGTCGGTGAGCACACCGTCGACGTCGAACACTGCCAGTTTGATCGCTTTGCCGCGTTGCAGCAGATCGTTGCTCATTACATGACTCCTGCGCGCAGCAGATCGGAGAGGTTGAAGGCGCCGATCGGGCGATCCTCCTCGTCGACGACTACCAGGGCGTTGATTCGATGGTCTTCCATGATTTTCAGGGCTTCGGCGGCGAGCATGTCGGGCCGGGCGGTCTTGCCGTGTGCGGTCATCACCTGATCGATGGTGGCGCTGCGGATGTCGATGGCGCGATCCAGGGTGCGGCGCAAATCACCGTCAGTGAAGATCCCGGCGAGCTTGCCGTCGGCTTCAAGGATAGCGGTCATGCCCAGCCCCTTGCGGGTCATTTCCATCAGCGCGTCTTTGAGCAGGGTGCCGCGTTGTACTTGCGGCAGCTCCTGCCCGGCGTGCATGACGTTTTCCACTTTCAGCAGCAGGCGACGGCCAAGGGCGCCACCCGGATGCGAGAAGGCAAAGTCTTCAGCGGTGAAACCACGCGCTTCCAGCAGGGCCACGGCCAGGGCATCGCCCATTACCAGCGCTGCAGTAGTAGAAGAAGTCGGCGCCAGATTCAACGGGCAGGCTTCATGCTCGACATGCACATTGAGATTGACTTCCGCAGCCTTCGCCAGTGGCGACTGTGGATTACCGGTGACGCTGATCAGCTGGATGCCCAGGCGTTTGATCAACGGCAGCAGAGTCACGATTTCATTGGTCGAGCCAGAGTTCGACAGGGCCAGGATCACGTCGTCGCGGGTGATCATGCCCATGTCGCCGTGGCTGGCTTCGGCCGGATGCACGAAAAACGCCGGGGTGCCGGTGCTGGCCAGGGTGGCGGCGATCTTGTTTCCGATGTGCCCGGATTTGCCCATGCCGACCACGACCACGCGGCCCTTGCTGGCCAGAATCATCTCGCAAGCGCGTACGAAATCGGCGTCGATATGGGCCATCAAGCCTTGGACGGCTTCCACTTCGAGGCGGATGGTGCGTTGTGCCGATTGAATCAGGTCGCGGGTTTTGCTCATGTCAGAATCGTATGGGCCGATGAAAAGGCGGCGATTATAGCGGTTATGTGGCAAAGCCTCACGCAAGTTCGACGTGCTTTGTCATTACTGGTTACCAAAACCCTCTGAAACTCGCTCGGGCCCTCTTCAGTCGGCGATCCTGGCCGGGTTCTCGCTTGGGCGCTCAGCCTTTGCAGTGATATAGTTCGCCGCCAGTTCGGCCTGCCCGGGATGCAGGTGTTTCCGAGGAAAGTCTGGCATCCCAGTGAGAGGCTGCATCGCAAGGAGTTTAGATGAGTGCCGATAACGCCTACGCGGTCGAGCTGAAGGGAGTCTCCTTCAAGCGCGGTGCGCGGAGCATTTTCAATAACGTCGATATCCGCATCCCGCGCGGCAAGGTCACCGGCATCATGGGGCCTTCCGGCTGCGGCAAGACCACGCTGCTGCGCCTGATGGGCGCGCAGTTGCGGCCGTCCGGCGGTGAAGTCTGGGTCAACGGGCAGAACCTGCCGACGCTGTCGCGCAGCGATCTGTTCGATGCGCGCAAGCACATGGGCGTGCTGTTTCAGAGCGGTGCGCTGTTTACCGATCTCGATGTGTTCGAGAACGTGGCCTTTCCGTTGCGGGTGCACACGCAACTGCCGGAAGACATGATCCGCGACATCGTCCTGCTGAAATTGCAGGCGGTGGGGCTGCGTGGCGCCATCGATCTGATGCCGGACGAACTGTCCGGCGGCATGAAGCGCCGCGTGGCGCTGGCCCGGGCGATTGCCCTCGATCCGCAGATTCTCATGTACGACGAGCCCTTCGTGGGCCAGGACCCGATCGCCATGGGCGTGTTGGTGCGCCTGATCCGCCTGCTCAACGATGCACTGGGAATCACCAGCATCGTGGTCTCGCACGACCTGGCGGAAACCGCGAGCATTGCCGACTACATCTATGTCGTGGGCGATGGTCAGGTGCTGGGGCAGGGCACGCCGGATGAGCTGATGAATTCGGATGACCCGCGTATCCGTCAGTTCATGACCGGTGATCCCGATGGCCCGGTGCCGTATCACTTTCCAGCGACGGATTACCGCGCAGATCTTCTGGGGAAGCGTTGATGCGCAGAATTTCATTGATGGAACGCGTGCGTCGGTTCGGCGAATCGGCGATCGACGCGGTCGCGGTGTTTGGTCGAGCGACCCTGTTCCTGTTTCACGCCCTGCTGGGCCGTGGCGGTATCAGCGGTGGTTTCGGCCTGCTGGTCAAGCAGCTGCATTCGGTCGGCGTCATGTCGCTGGTGATCATCGTGGTCTCCGGCATTTTCATTGGCATGGTCCTGGCGTTGCAGGGCTTCAGCATTCTTTCCAGCTATGGTTCAGAGCAGGCGGTGGGGCAGATGGTCGCCCTGACGCTGCTGCGTGAACTGGGGCCGGTGGTCCCCGCGTTGTTGTTTGCCGGGCGCGCCGGTTCGGCGCTGACCGCCGAAATCGGCAACATGAAATCCACCGAGCAGTTGTCCAGCTTGGAAATGATCGGTGTCGATCCGCTCAAGTACATCATTGCCCCGCGCCTGTGGGCCGGCTTCATTTCCCTGCCGGTGCTGGCGATGATCTTCAGCGTCGTCGGCATCTGGGGCGGTTCGTGGGTTGCGGTCGACTGGCTGGGCGTCTACGAAGGCTCGTACTGGGCGAACATGCAGAACAGCGTGACCTTCACCAGCGATGTGCTCAATGGCGTTATCAAGAGTGTTGTTTTCGCCTTTGTGGTGACCTGGATCGCCGTATTCCAAGGCTATGACTGTGAGCCCACTTCCGAGGGGATCAGTCGTGCCACCACCAAGACCGTGGTGTTTGCCTCGCTGGCAGTGCTCGGCCTGGACTTTATTCTGACCGCTTTGATGTTTGGAGATTTCTGATGCAAAACCGCACCCTGGAAATCGGTGTCGGCCTGTTCCTGCTGGCAGGGATCCTGGCTTTGCTGCTGCTCGCCTTGCGCGTCAGCGGCCTGTCTCCGACTTCGTCCACCGACACTTACAAGTTGTATGCGTATTTCGACAATATCGCCGGTCTGACGGTCAGAGCCAAAGTGACCATGGCCGGTGTGACCATCGGCAAGGTCACCGCTATCGATCTGGATCGCGACAGCTTCACCGGTCGGGTCACGCTGCAAGTGGATAAAAAGGTCGACAACCTGCCGGTCGATTCCACAGCGTCTATCCTCACCGCGGGTCTGCTGGGCGAGAAATACATCGGTATCAGCGTCGGCGGCGAAGACACCCAGTTGAAAGACGGTGGAACCATCCACGACACGCAGTCGTCACTGGTACTGGAAGACCTGATCGGTAAATTCCTGCTCAATACCGTTAGCAAAGACGCCAAATGAGGAGCTTTTGAATGATCTCTATCTTGCGACGTGGCCTGTTGGTGTTGCTCGCGGCCCTGCCGTTGATGGCTAACGCTGCACCGGGGCAATCGGCTCATGACCTGATTCAGGACACCACGAACCGGATGCTTGCCGATTTGCAGGCGAACAAAGAGAAGTACAAGCAGGATCCGCAGGATTTCTATGCGGCGCTGAACAACATTGTCGGTCCGGTGGTGGATGCCGAGGGCATCTCCAAAAGCATCATGACCGTGAAGTATTCGCGCAAGGCCACGCCTGAGCAGATGCAGCGCTTTCAGGAAAACTTCAAGCGCGGTCTGTTCCAGTTCTACGGCAACGCGCTGCTGGAATACAACAACCAGGGCATCACCGTTGACCCGGCCAAAGACGAATCGGGCGAGCGCACCAGTGTCAACATGACCGTCAAGGGCAGCAACGGCGCGATCTATCCGGTGCAGTACACGCTTGAGAAGATCAGCGGCGAGTGGAAGCTGCGCAACGTGATCATCAATGGCATCAACATTGGCAAGCTGTTCCGTGACCAGTTCGCCGACGCCATGCAGCGCAATGGCAACGATCTGGACAAGACCATCGATGGCTGGGCCGGTGAAGTCGCCAAGGCCAAGCAGGAAACCGACAAAGCCGCCGCGAAGCCAGCGCAATGAGTGAGGCGGCAGTGCGTATGAGTGATGTTGACGAGCTGCTGCTCAGTGGCGTGCTGGATTACCGCACCGGGCCCGACCTGCGCAAGGAAGGGCAGGCGCTGATCAAGTCGAGCAAGGCGTCGGCGCTGGTCATCGATTGTTCGGCGGTGCAGAAGTCCAGCAGCGTCGGCCTGTCGTTGCTGCTGTGCTTCATGCGTGATGCGCAGGCGGCCGGCAAGGCCGTCAGCATTCGCGCGATGCCTGACGACATGCGCGAAATCGCTCAGGTCAGTGAACTGACCGAGTTGTTGGCGCAACCCTGAACCATCATCTATAAAGAAGCCCCCCGTCAGAGTCCTGCGTTGCGGGGTTCGCAGGCGCGGGGCTTTTTTGTATGATGTCCGACCCGTGCGCACAGGGCGCCGATTGAGGTTGAGCATGCAGGCCGTAGAAGTGAAGAGCTTCCTTGAAGGAAAGCTGCCAGGAACGCTGGTAGAAGTTGAAGGCGAAGGCTGCAACTTCCAGCTGAACGTGATCAGCGATGAACTGGCGGCGTTGAGCCCGGTGAAGCGTCAGCAGCAGGTCTATGCCCATTTGAACCCATGGATCACCGATGGCAGCATCCATGCGGTCACTATGAAATTTTTCAGCCGCGCGGCCTGGGCCGAGCGCACCTGAGCCCTAGGGCGTCGAGATACTAATGGATAAATTGATTATTACCGGTGGCGCTCGTCTTGATGGCGAGATCCGCATTTCCGGCGCGAAGAACTCCGCCCTGCCGATTCTGGCCGCGACCTTGCTGTGCGATGGCCCGGTCACCGTTGGCAATCTGCCGCACCTGCACGACATCACCACCATGATCGAGCTGTTCGGGCGCATGGGCATCGAGCCGGTGATCGACGAGAAGCTCAGCGTTGAAATCGATCCGCGCACCATCAAGACCCTGATCGCGCCGTACGAACTGGTGAAAACCATGCGTGCGTCGATCCTTGTGCTCGGCCCGATGGTCGCGCGTTTCGGTGAAGCCGAAGTCGCGCTGCCTGGCGGCTGCGCCATCGGTTCGCGTCCGGTCGACCTGCACATCCGTGGTCTGGAAGCCATGGGCGCGGTCATCGACGTCGAAGGCGGCTACATCAAGGCCAAGGCGCCTGAGGGTGGCCTGCGCGGCGCGCACTTCTTCTTCGACACCGTCAGCGTGACCGGTACCGAGAACATCATGATGGCCGCTGCTCTGGCCAAAGGTCGCAGCGTGTTGCAGAACGCCGCCCGCGAACCTGAAGTGGTCGACCTGGCGAACTTCCTCAATGCCATGGGCGCCAAGGTTTCCGGTGCTGGCACCGACACCATCACCATCGATGGCGTCGAGCGTCTGGGTTCGGCTTTCTACAAGGTCATGCCTGACCGTATCGAAACCGGCACCTACCTGGTCGCTGCTGCCGTGACCGGTGGCCGCGTCAAGGTCAAGGACACCGATCCGACCATCCTCGAAGCGGTACTGGAAAAGCTGCGTGAAGCCGGTGCGGAAATCACCTGCGGTGAAGACTGGATCGAGCTGAACATGCACGGCAAGCGCCCGAAAGCGGTCAACGTGCGCACCGCGCCGTACCCGGCGTTCCCGACCGACATGCAGGCTCAGTTCATCTCGCTCAACGCCATTGCCGAAGGCACTGGTGCGGTGATCGAGACGATCTTCGAAAACCGTTTCATGCACGTGTACGAGCTGCACCGCATGGGCGCGCATATCCAGGTTGAAGGCAACACCGCGATCGTCACCGGTATCGAGAAGCTCAAGGGCGCGCCAGTCATGGCCACCGACCTGCGCGCATCGGCCAGTCTGGTGATCTCGGCACTGGTTGCCGAAGGCGACACGCTGATCGACCGCATCTACCACATCGACCGTGGTTACGAGTGCATCGAAGAAAAACTGCAAATGCTGGGTGCCAAGATCCGCCGCGTTCCGGGCTGATCGCTGCATCGGGACACAGGGACGTGTCCACTGAATTCGTTTCGAGTCGAGGGTGTACGCACCCTCGATGTGTGTCCGGCGCCGATTGCGACCGGGCATGAGTACCTTGATAAGGACTGACGTTTCCCATGTTGACCATCGCACTGTCCAAGGGCCGCATCCTTGACGACACTTTGCCGCTTCTCGCTGAAGCGGGCATCGTGCCGACCGAGAATCCGGACAAGAGCCGCAAGCTGATCATTCCCACGACCCAGGACGACGTGCGTCTGCTGATCGTGCGTGCCACCGACGTGCCGACCTATGTCGAGCATGGCGCGGCCGACCTCGGCGTCGCCGGTAAGGACGTGCTGATGGAATACAGCGGCCAGGGCCTGTACGAGCCGCTGGACCTGCAGATCGCCCAGTGCAAGCTGATGACCGCCGGCAAGATCGGCGCGGCCGAGCCCAAGGGCCGTCTGCGCGTGGCGACCAAGTTCGTCAACGTTGCCAAGCGTTATTACGCCGAGCAGGGCCGTCAGGTCGACATCATCAAGCTGTACGGCTCGATGGAGCTGGCGCCGCTGATCGGGCTGGCCGACAAGATCATCGACGTGGTCGACACCGGTAACACCCTGCGCGCCAACGGCCTGGAGCCACAGGAACTGATCGCCACGATCAGCTCGCGTCTGGTCGTCAACAAGGCTTCAATGAAAATGCAGCACGCCCGAATCCAGGCGTTGATCGATACCCTGCGCAACGCAGTGGAATCGCGACACCGCGGCTGATCTACCTGCGCGGCCCGAGGCCGCGCCGTCTATCCGCCTCATAGCCAGAATTCTCAGGTGCCCAAGCGGATCGAATGCTAGTTTCGGGCGCCTGAGTTATTTGCCATTCCTATGAGGCTCTCGCTATGACCGCAACCACTGCAATTCGCCGACTCAACGCTGCTGACCCGGATTTCGCGCATCATCTGGATCATCTGCTGAGCTGGGAAAGTGTGTCTGACGACTCGGTCAATCAGCGCGTGCTGGACATCATCAAGGCTGTGCGCGAGCGCGGTGACGCGGCGCTGGTCGAGTTCACCCAGAAATTCGACGGCCTCGAAGTCGCCTCGATGGCCGACCTGATCCTGCCGCGCGAGCGTCTCGAACTGGCCTTGACCCGCATCACGGTGCCGCAACGCGAGGCTCTGGAAAAAGCCGCCGCCCGCGTGCGCAGCTATCACGAAAAACAGAAGCAGGATTCCTGGAGCTACACCGAGGCTGACGGCACCGTGCTTGGTCAGAAAGTCACGCCACTGGATCGCGCAGGCCTGTACGTGCCGGGCGGCAAGGCCTCGTATCCATCGTCGGTATTGATGAACGCGATTCCGGCGAAGGTGGCCGGCGTGACCGAAGTGGTCATGGTCGTGCCGACCCCGCGCGGTGAAATCAACGAGCTGGTGCTGGCCGCTGCCTGCATCGCCGGTGTCGACCGCGTGTTCACCATCGGCGGCGCGCAAGCGGTTGCCGCACTGGCCTATGGCACCGAAAGCGTGCCGCGTGTCGACAAGGTTGTCGGCCCAGGCAACATCTATGTGGCCACGGCCAAGCGCCACGTGTTCGGCCAGGTCGGCATCGACATGATCGCCGGCCCTTCGGAAATTCTTGTGGTCTGCGACGGCCAGACCGATCCGGACTGGATCGCCATGGACCTGTTCTCTCAGGCTGAGCACGACGAAGACGCGCAAGCGATTCTGGTCAGCCCCGACGCCGAGTTCCTCGACAAGGTGGCTGCGAGCATCGACAAACTGCTGCCGACCATGGACCGCGCTACCATCATCGAAACTTCGATCAATGGCCGTGGTGCGCTGATTCAGGTGAGCGACATGGCCCAAGCCATCGAAGTCGCCAACCGCATTGCCCCGGAACACCTGGAATTGTCGGTCGCCGATCCACAAGCCTGGCTGCCGCAGATCCGCCACGCCGGTGCGATCTTCATGGGCCGCCACACTTCCGAAGCGTTGGGCGATTACTGCGCCGGTCCGAACCACGTGTTGCCGACTTCCGGCACCGCGCGCTTCTCCTCGCCACTGGGCGTCTATGACTTCCAGAAGCGCTCGTCGATCATTTTCTGCTCCGAGGCCGGAGCTTCCGAGCTGGGCAAAACAGCATCGGTACTGGCCCGTGGTGAATCGCTGAGCGCCCACGCACGCAGCGCCGAATACCGCATCAAAGACCAAGACTTTCTGAAAGGGCAGGGGAACTGAGCGATGAGTAAATTCTGGAGCCCGTTCGTCAAGGATCTGGTGCCCTACGTGCCGGGCGAACAGCCGAAGCTGACCAAACTGGTCAAGCTCAATACCAACGAAAATCCGTATGGCCCGTCGCCAAAAGCGCTGGCGGCGATGCAAGCCGAGCTCAACGACAACCTGCGCCTGTATCCAGACCCGAACAGTGATCTGCTGAAAAACGCCGTGGCCGAATATTACGGCGTGCAAACCAGTCAGGTGTTCCTCGGCAACGGTTCGGACGAAGTGCTCGCACACATCTTTCACGGCTTGCTGCAACACGATCAGCCGCTGCTGTTCCCGGACATCAGCTACAGCTTCTATCCGGTCTACTGCGGTCTGTACGGCATTGAATTCGATGCGGTGCCACTGGATGCGCAGTTCCAGATCGATCCGGCCGACTACGCCAAACCGAATGGCGGGATCATTTTTCCCAACCCGAACGCGCCGACCGGGTGCCTGATGGCGCTGGACGCGGTCGAGCAAATCCTCAAGGCCAGTCCTGATTCGGTCGTAGTCGTTGACGAGGCGTACATCGACTTCGGCGGCGACACGGCGATCAGTCTGGTGGATCGCTATCCGAACCTGCTGGTGACGCAGACTCTGTCCAAGTCACGCTCGCTGGCCGGCCTGCGTGTCGGTCTGGCGGTAGGGCATCCGGACCTGATCGAGGCGCTGGAGCGGATCAAGAACAGCTTCAACTCCTATCCACTGGATCGTTTGGCGATTGTCGGCGCGGCGGCGGCTTTTGAGGATCGCGAGTATTTCGACAAGACCTGTCGTCAGGTGATCGAGAGCCGCGAATGGGTGGTGGCGCAGTTGCAGGCAAAAGGCTTTGAAGTGCTGCCGTCGGCGGCCAACTTCATCTTCGCTCGCCACCCGAAGCATGATGCGGCGGGCCTGGCGGCCAAGCTGCGCGAGCAGGGCGTGATCGTGCGGCACTTCAAGCAGGAGCGGATTGCGCAGTTCCTGCGGATATCGGTGGGTACGCCGGAGCAGAATCAGGCGTTGATCGACGGCCTTGGCGACCTCTAAAAGCAAAAGCCCCTCACCCTAGCCCTCTCCCAGAGGGAGAGGGGACTGAATGGGGAATATTGCAGAATTTCACCGACCTGAATTTGGTTTACCGAATCCATAATCGACTCGGTCTTTCAGGTCGATGTATCCCGCAAGACAACTCGGTCGGCTCCCTCTCCCTCTGGGAGAGGGCTGGGGTGAGGGTGTGCTTTTATTCGTGATGCGGCTCGCCAAGGAATGTCAGCGAACTGAACAACCCACGACTGTCCACATCCGCGCTGTCCCTCACCGGCACCTCGACCTGCGCCGCAATCACATTCAACCCTTCATTACGCACCAGCACCTGCGCACGCCCATCCTTGTCGGTCTCGGTGCTCAGGGTGTTTGGCGCGCTGCGATAGTCGCCATACAACTTCACCCCCGCCGCCGGTTTGCCATCGAGCAGCACCCGCACCGGTAACGATTTACCCGGCCCGACCGTCAGCGGATCAACCTCCGGCAGGATCAGCAGTTTGATCTGCTCCAGTTTCGGCAACTTCGTCCCCGGCTGATAGATCGCCAGGCTGTACTTGAACGTCTGCGTGGCCTCGGTGGCGCCGGGCACTTTGCTGCGTCCTTCGTTGACCCACTTCTTGTCTGCCGTCTGCGACCACATGCCGTTGTTCAGCGCCACGGCCATCACCGCCGGCGGCTTCAATGGTTTCAAACGGGCATGATCGGCCAGGCGCTCGACGCTGACCGGGATCATTTTGCCGCTTGCGTCATAAGCCCAGGCACCGCTGATTTTCTGCGCCTTGAAGGCGTTGTCTTCGGCGCCGTGGCCGTAGATCACTTCGATGTTGCCGCGTCGTTCCTCTGTCCACAGGCCGTGCGCCGACACCTGACCGGTGAACAGCGCAGCGATGAGCAGAAGGGATTTGCCGTAGTGCATGGTGACGTCCTTTTACAGGTTGAGTGTCAGGCTGACGGTGAAATTGCGTGGCTCGCCGGGATTGACCCAGTAGTTGCTGTAGGAGCGCTCGTAGTATTTCTCGTCGAAGATGTTGTTCAGGTTCAGGCCGACCGTGACGTTGTCGCTGGCCTTGTAATGCGCGAGCAAGTCGACGGTCTGGTAGGCCGGCAATTCGAAGTCGCTGCCGGATTCGCCCGAGCGATCGCCGACGTAGGTGAACGCTGCACCGACGTCTGAACCGCGCAGTCGGCCATCCTGAAATTCATAAACACCCAGCAGACTGCCGCTGCGTTTGGCCACGCCGAGGATGCGGCTGCCGGTGGGAATGGTCGCGTCGCCCTTGGTCACCTCGGCATCGATGTAGGCGAAGGCGCCGATGACCCGCACTGCGTCGGTTACCTGACCGCTCACTTGCCAATCGAAACCCTGACTGCGCGCCTTGCCCATGGCGCGGCTGGTGTCGGTGCCCGGATCGAGGGCGAGAACGTTTTCCTTGTCGATGTGGAAGAAGGCGAGGGTGCTGCTCACGCGCTCATCGAACAGTTCGTTTTTGATCCCCACTTCGTAACCGACACCTTCTTCCGGGTCGAAGGATTTGCCGGAGGCATCCAGGCCGTTGTTCGGTTTGAACGAGGTCGAGGCGTTGGCGAACAGGCCGGTGTTCGGCGTGAGCTGATAGAGCAGGCCGGCGCGTTGAGTCAGCGCGTCGTGGCGCTGCTGGCTTTTGGCGTTGCGGCTGTGATCGTCGATGCGTTGATCGAAGTGCTCGAAGCGCGCGCCAACCATGCCGCGCAGCTTGTCGGTGAAGATGATCTGGTCCTGCAGATTCAGCGCATGAGTTTCGACGTGTTCGAAAAAGTCGGTGCCCGAGCGTGCGCCATTGGGTTTCGGCTGGCCGTAGACCGGCTTATAGATGTCGATGGCGTAGGGGCCGCCAGCAATGGTGGTGACGCGTTCGTCCTTGCGGTAATTCTCGTACTCGGTGCCGATCAGCAATTCATGCTGCCACGGCCCGAGGTCGAACAGACCGCGCAGTTCCAGTTGGGTGATGCTGTCGTGCCAACTCGTGTCGCGTTCGCGCAAGCGGCGGTTGACCGTGTGGCCGTCGGCGTTCAGCGGTCGTGCTTCGGAAGCGTCGCCCCAGAGCTTGCCTTCCTTGTAGTGACTGGCCAGGCGCAGCTTCCAGCTGTCGTTCAGATGGTGCTCAAGGGTGGCCTGGAGCAGGTTGTTATGGTTGTCGATGTTGCCGTCGTCGGGCTCGCCGAGGAAGGTCGAGCGCGATACGCCGCTCCACTTGTTGTTCGGCGCCACTACGCCACGATCGAACGTCGAGTTGTGACGGACGATTTCGCTTTCCACCAGCAGCGAGGTATCCGGGTTCAACTGCCAACTGATCGAGGGCGCGACGAATACCCGCTGGCTGTCGACGTGGTCGCGAAAGCTTTTGTTGTCTTCTACGGCGAGGTTGATGCGCGAGAGCACATCGCCCTGATCATCAAGGGGCGTGTTGACGTCCAGCGCGGTGCGATAGCGATCCCAACTCCCGGCGCTGGTTTGCACAGTGGCGAACGCTTCGGGCTGCGGCTTCTTGGTGACGATGTTCACCGTGCCGCCGGGATCACCCCGGCCGTACAGGCTGGCGGCCGGGCCTTTGAGCACTTCGATGCGCTCGATGTTCGCTGCATCCGGCGTGCTCGGGTAACCGCGATTGGCGCTGAAACCATCCTTGTAGAACTCCGAGGTGGTGAAGCCGCGCACGCTGTATTCGTACAGGGTCAGGCCGCCGAAGTTGTTCTGCTTCGACACGCCGCCGGCAAAATCCAGCGCGCGTTCAACGCTGGTGCTGCCCAGATCCGAGAGCACACTGGCCGGAACGACGCTGATGGCTTGTGGGATATCGCGAATCGCCGTGTCGGTTTTGGTCGCACTGGCCGAGCGAGTCGCGCGATAACCGCTGACCGGGCCGGTGGGGGATTCATAGTCGGAAGTGACGCTGATGGCTTCCAGTTCAACGGGCTGCGGCTCATCGGCGAAGGCGGGATCGCAGAGCAAACCCAGAGTCAGGCCCAACAGCGAGGCCTTTTTGCGAGACGACATGTTATGTTGTTCCAATTGCTAGAATTGAAACAATATAACATGCCTGTTGAGAATGTCTGCTATTCGCGCCGCTGGTGCGAAAAAATTTTTACTCTTCTTTTTCTTTCACCGGTGCCGGCGGTGGACGCAGGCCGATCTCAGCGGTCAGCTTCAGTTCCTTGCCGTTGCGCATGACCTGGATCGTCACCTTATCGGTCGGTTTGATCCGCGCCACCTGGTTCATCGAGCGGCGACCATCGCCGGCGGGCTCGCCATCGATGCTCAAAATCACATCGCCCAGTTGCAGGCCGGCTTTCTGCGCCGGGCCGTCACGGAAGATTCCGGCAACGACAATCCCCGGGCGCCCGGACAAGCCAAACGACTCCGCCAGTTCCTGTGTCAGCGGTTGCACTTCGATGCCCAGCCAGCCACGAATCACCTGGCCGTGCTCGATAATCGATTTCATCACTTCCATCGCCAGTTTCACCGGAATGGCAAAGCCGATGCCTTGCGAGCCGCCGGATTTGGAAAAGATCGCCGTGTTGATGCCGGTGAGGTTGCCGTTGGCGTCGACCAGCGCACCGCCGGAGTTGCCCGGGTTGATCGCCGCATCGGTCTGGATGAAGTCTTCGTAGTTGTTCAGGCCCAACTGATTACGGCCGGTGGCGCTGATGATGCCCATGGTTACAGTCTGGCCGACGCCGAACGGGTTGCCGATGGCCAGCGCGACGTCGCCGATGCGAATACTGTCGGAGCGGCCGACGGTGATTGCCGGGAGGTTTTTCAGGTCGATTTTCAGGACCGCCAGGTCAGTCTCAGGATCGCTGCCGATCACCCGTGCCAGCGTCTCCCGACCATCCTTGAGCGCCACGACGATCTGGTCGGCGCCGCTGGTGACGTGGTTGTTGGTGAGGATGTAGCCTTCCGGGCTCATGATCACCCCGGAACCGAGGCTCGATTCCATGCGCTTCTGTTTCGGCGAGTTGTCACCGAAGAAACGGCGGAACTGCGGATCCTCGAACAAGGGATGCGCCGGTTTGTTGATGACCTTGGTGGTGTACAGGTTGACCACCGACGGCGCGGCGATGCCCACTGCATCCGCATAGGACACCGGCCCCTGCTGCACGATCGTGGTCTGAGGGGCCTGTTGCAGATTGACGTCGAGGCTCGGCAGCCCGACCCACTCGGGGTAACGCTGAATAATCAACAGAGCGATAAGCACACCGGCCAACAGCGGCCAGCCAAAAAAACGCAGCGCCTTGAGCATTAAGCACGTTCCTGGAAAGGTTGCAGGCGAGGTCAGACCGCCCATAATGTCGCGCATTATACGAGGCCGCGCGCGCCTCTGAACGGGATATTTAGGAGTCTTTCATGGCCGTTGCCCTCAGCACCCTCGTCGAAGAAGCCGACCGTTACCTGGGCAGTGCGAAAATTGCCGATTATTGCCCCAACGGATTACAGGTCGAAGGCCGCCCGCAGGTGATGCGCATCGTCAGTGGCGTCACCGCCAGCCAGGCGTTGCTCGATGCCGCCGTCGAAGCCGAGGCCGACCTGATCCTGGTCCACCACGGTTATTTCTGGAAAGGCGAAAATCCTTGCGTCACGGGTATGAAACAGCGCCGCTTGAAAACCCTGCTCAAGCACGACATCGGTCTGCTCGCCTATCACCTGCCGCTGGATCTGCACCCGGACGTCGGCAACAACGTGCAACTGGCGCGTCAGCTCGACATCACTGTCGAAGGGCCGCTCGACCCGAGCAATCCGAAAGTCGTCGGGCTGGTCGGCTCGCTGAATGAGCCAATGACTGCGCGGGATTTCGCGCGCAAGGTGCAGGAAGTCATGGGCCGCGAGCCGCTGCTGATCGAAGGCAGCGGCATGATCCGCCGCGTCGGCTGGTGCACCGGCGGTGGCCAGGGTTATATCGACCAGGGCGTGGCGGCGGGTGTCGACCTGTTCATCAGTGGCGAGGCCTCCGAGCAGACTTTCCACAGCGCGCGGGAAAACGACATCAGCTTCATCGCCGCTGGCCACCACGCCACCGAACGCTACGGCGTGCAGGCGCTGGGTGAGTATCTGGCGAAGCGCTTTGCCCTTGAGCACATCTTCATCGATTGCCCCAATCCGATCTGAGCTCGCCGCAAACTCCTGTGGGAGCGAGCCTGCTCGCGAACGCCTCAGACCTTCAATACAAAGGTGCCTGACACTCCGCTTTCGCGAGCAGGCTCGCTCCCACATTCGGCCCTGACGGGCCGAACTGGCAGGCATATTCATATACCCTTTCGATCTAGTTGGCGTCCTGATTAGAAGAGGTCGCTGTGCTAGGATTCCTCGCTCGAACACGGCCCGCTGGCCGTTCATAAGAAAGCTTTCGTGAGTAGCCATGGTCGACAAACTGACGCATCTGAAACAGCTGGAGGCGGAAAGCATCCACATCATCCGCGAGGTGGCCGCCGAGTTCGATAACCCGGTGATGCTGTACTCCATCGGTAAAGACTCCGCCGTGATGCTGCACCTGGCACGCAAGGCGTTCTTCCCGGGCAAACTGCCGTTTCCGGTGATGCACGTCGACACCCGCTGGAAATTCCAGGAAATGTACAAGTTCCGCGACAAGATGGTCGAAGACTTGGGCCTGGACCTGATCACCCACATCAACCCCGATGGCGTGGCGCAGAACATCAACCCGTTCACCCACGGCAGCGCCAAGCACACCGACATCATGAAAACCGAAGGCCTGAAACAGGCACTCGACAAGCATGGTTTCGATGCAGCGTTCGGCGGCGCCCGTCGCGATGAAGAGAAATCCCGCGCCAAAGAGCGCGTGTACTCGTTCCGCGACAGCAAGCACCGCTGGGACCCGAAAAACCAGCGTCCAGAGCTCTGGAACGTCTACAACGGCAAGGTCAACAAGGGCGAATCCATCCGTGTGTTCCCGTTGTCGAACTGGACCGAGCTGGACATCTGGCAGTACATCTATCTCGAAGGCATCCCGATTGTGCCGCTGTACTTTGCCGCCGAACGCGAAGTGATCGAGAAGAACGGCACGCTGATCATGATCGACGACGAGCGCATCCTCGAGCACCTGTCCGATGAAGACAAAGCGCGCATCGTGAAAAAGAAAGTGCGGTTCCGCACCCTTGGCTGCTACCCGTTGACGGGCGCGGTGGAGTCCGAGGCCGAAAGCCTGACGGACATCATTCAGGAAATGCTCCTGACGCGAACTTCCGAGCGCCAGGGCCGGGTCATCGACCACGATGGCGCAGGCTCGATGGAAGACAAAAAACGTCAAGGCTATTTCTAAGGGGCTGTCATGTCGCACGCATCTGATTTGATCAGCGAGGACATCCTCGCCTACCTGGGCCAGCACGAACGTAAAGAACTGCTGCGCTTTTTGACCTGCGGTAACGTCGATGACGGCAAAAGCACCCTGATCGGGCGCCTGCTGCACGACTCGAAAATGATCTATGAAGATCACCTCGAAGCGATCACCCGCGATTCGAAGAAAGTCGGCACCACCGGTGACGACATCGACCTGGCATTGCTGGTCGACGGTCTGCAGGCCGAGCGTGAGCAGGGCATCACCATTGATGTCGCTTACCGCTATTTCTCCACCGCCAAGCGCAAATTCATCATCGCCGACACCCCCGGCCATGAGCAGTACACCCGCAACATGGCCACCGGTGCGTCCACCTGTGACCTGGCGATCATTCTGGTCGACGCCCGTTACGGCGTGCAGACACAGACCCGTCGCCACAGCTTCATCGCTTCTTTGCTGGGTATCAAACACATCGTCGTCGCCATCAACAAGATGGACTTGAAGGACTTCGACGAAGGCGTGTTCGAATCGATCAAGGCTGACTACCTGAAGTTCGCGGAAGGCTTGAAGATGAAGCCGACCAGCATGCACTTCGTGCCGATGTCTGCCCTTAAAGGCGACAACGTGGTGAACAAGTCCGAGCGCTCGCCGTGGTACACCGGCCAGTCGCTGATGGAAATCCTCGAGACTGTGGAAGTGGCGGGCGATCGCAACTTCACCGATCTGCGTTTCCCGGTGCAGTACGTCAACCGTCCGAACCTGAACTTCCGTGGTTTCGCCGGCACCCTGGCCAGCGGCATCGTGCACAAGGGCGACGAAGTCGTGGTGCTGCCGTCGGGCAAGAGCAGCCGGGTGAAGTCCATCGTCACTTTTGAAGGTGAGCTGGAACACGCCGGTCCCGGTCAGGCGGTAACGCTGACCATGGAAGACGAAATCGATATCTCCCGTGGCGACCTGTTGGTGCATGCCGACAACGTGCCGCCGGTCACCGACAGCTTCGAAGCGATGCTGGTTTGGATGGCTGAAGAGCCGATGCTGCCGGGCAAGAAATATGACATCAAACGCGCCACCAGTTACGTGCCGGGCTCGATCGCCAGCATCGTCAACAAGGTCGACGTGAACACTCTGGAAGAAGGCCCGGCGAGCGCGTTGCAGCTCAACGAAATCGGCAAGGTGAAGATCGCACTCGACGCGCCGATCGCCCTCGACGGTTACGAAAGCAACCGCACCACCGGCGCGTTCATCGTCATCGATCGCCTGACCAACGGCACCGTTGGCGCTGGCATGATCGTCGCGCAGCCAGTGACGCACGGCACGGCCACGCATCACGGCAAACTGGCGCACGTGGCGACTGAAGAACGCGCCCAGCGCTTCGGCCAGCAACCAGCCACCGTGCTGTTCAGCGGCCTGTCCGGTGCGGGCAAAAGCACCTTGGCGTATGCGGTCGAGCGCAAGCTGTTCGACATGGGGCGCGCGGTGTTTGTACTCGATGGCCAGAATCTGCGTCAGGATCTGAACAAGGGGCTACCGCAGGATCGCGCCGGGCGTACCGAGAACTGGCGTCGTGCCGCGCATGTTGCGCGTCAATTCAACGAAGCCGGTTTGCTAACCCTGGCGGCGTTCGTTGCGCCAAGTGCCGAAGGTCGCGAGCAGGCCAAGGAACTGATCGGCAAGGATCGCTTGCTGACGGTCTATGTGCAGGCCTCGCCAACCGTGTGCGCCGAGCGTGATCCGCAAGGTCTGTACGCCGCTGGCGGCGACAACATCCCGGGCGAATCCTTCCCGTACGATGTACCGCTCAATGCCGACCTGGTGATCGACACGCAGTCGCTGAGCCTGGAAGAAAGCGTCAAGCAAGTACTGGAGCTGTTGCGTCAGCGTGGCGCAATCTAAGGTAGAAGCAGCGACAGGCTTCTAGCTGCAGGCGGCAAGAAAAAGCCCGCCGGTGAGTGATCATCGGCGGGCTTTTTATTTCAGAGCGCTGCAATTAAAACTGTGGGAGCGAGCCTGCTCGCGAAAGCTTTATCTCATTCAACATCTTTGTATGCTGATCCACCGCTTTCGCGAGCAGGCTCGCTCCCACAGGGGGTTATTGGTGACCTGGATATTCGCGGTGCATCTGCTCCAGCAACGCATCCTTGTCCAGCCACAGCTGATTGATCCAGCCCTGGAACTGCAAACGGTACTCGCCGTCCTGGTCGTAGTTCTTGCCGATGAAGGCCGGCGGAATCTTGATTTCTTCAAAGTGCACGACCACATCGCGCACATTGCCGCAGAGCAAATCCCAGAACCCCGGACGCCCGGCCGGATAATGAATCGTCACGTTGACGATCGACTCCAGCTGTTCGCCCATCGCATCGAGCACAAAGGCGATCCCGCCGGCCTTGGGCTTGAGCAGGTACTTGAACGGTGACTGCTGCTGCGCATGCTTGCCTTCGGTGAAGCGTGTGCCTTCGACGAAGTTGAAAATTCCCACCGGGTTATGGCGGAATTTCGCGCAGGTCTTGCGCGTGGTTTCCAGGTCCTTGCCTTTCTTCTCCGGGTGTTTTTCCAGATACGCCTTGGAGTAGCGCTTCATGAACGGAAAGCCCAGCGCCCACCAGGCCAGGCCAATCACCGGCACCCAGATCAGCTCCTGCTTGAGGAAAAACTTCAGCGGTTGGATCTTGCGGTTGAGCACGTATTGCAGCACCAGAATATCCACCCAGCTCTGGTGGTTGCTGGTGATCAGGTACGAGTGCTGATAGTCGAGGCCTTGCAGACCGCTGAGGTGCCAGCGGGTGCGCCGTACCAGATTCATCCAGCCTTTGTTATTGCTGATCCACGCCTCGTGGGTGTGGCTCATCAGCCAACCGGCGATGCGCTGGGTAAAGGCAAACGGCAAAGCCTTGACCAACGCCACGCAGAACAGGAACGAGCACAGCAGAACCGTGTTGAGCGCCAACAGCAGCGAGGCGATCACGCCGCGCACGGGTGCGGGTAGAAAATCCAGCATTTACACATCCATAGGTCGGTTGGCGGCTTGAATCGCGGTGAGCGCGATGGTGTAGACGATGTCATCGACTTGCGCGCCGCGCGGCAGGTCGTTCACCGGTTTGCGCAGGCCTTGCAGCATCGGCCCGAGGCTGACGCAATCGGCGCTGCGTTGTACGGCTTTGTGCGTGGTGTTGCCGGTGTTCAGATCGGGGAACACAAACACCGTGGCGCGCCCGGCGACCTGACTGTTCGGCGCCAGTTGCCGCGCGACGTCGGCGTTGGCGGCGGCGTCGTATTGCAACGGGCCGTCGATCAACAGCGAGTTTTGTTGCTCATGGGCGAGCAGAGTTGCCTCGCGGACTTTCTCGACTTCTTCACCGCGCGCCGATTCGCCGCTGGAATAGCTGATCATCGCCACCCGTGGGGTGATGCCGAATGCGGCCGCCGAGTCAGCGCTTTGCAGGGCGATTTCGGCCAATTCCGTGGCGCTCGGGTGCGGGTTCATCACGCAGTCGCCGTAGACCAGCACTTCTTCCGGGAACAGCATGAAGAATACCGACGACACCAGCGTGCAGCCCGGTGCGGTTTTAATCAGTTGCAGGGCGGGGCGGATGGTGTTGGCGGTGGTGTTGATCACCCCCGAAACCAGGCCGTCGACCTCGTCCAGCGCAAGCATCATGGTGCCGATCACCACGGTGTCTTCCAGTTGTTGCTCGGCCATCGGTGCGTTGAGGCTTTTGCTCTTGCGCAGGGCGACCATCGGCTCGACGTAACGCTCGCGGATCTGGTCCGGGTCAAGGATTTCCAGACCCGGCGGCAGCACGATGCCTTGGGCGCGGGCGACCGCTTCGACGTCTTCGGGTTTGGCCAGCAATACGCAGCGGGCGATCCCGCGCTCCTGACAGATCGCCGCTGCTTGCACGGTGAACGGCTCGCTGCCTTCGGGCAACACGATGCGCTTGTTCGCCGCTTGCGCGCGCTGGATCAATTGATAGCGGAACACCGCCGGCGACAGGCGCATTTCCCGAGGCGTGCCGCAGCGCTGATGCAGCCAGTTGGCGTCGAGGTGGCTGGCGACGAAATCGGTGATGATCTCCGCGCGCTCGCGGTCATCGATCGGGATTTCCTTGTTCAGGCCATTGAGCAGATTGGCAGTGTCATACGAGCCGGTGCTCACCGACAACACCGGCAAACCGGCCTGCAAGGCGCCGCGGCACAGGTCCATGATGCGCGGGTCGGGCAGGGTGTCGCTGGTCAGCAGCAGGCCGGCCAGCGGCACACCGTTGATCGCCGCGAGGCTGACGGCGAGGATGATGTCGTCGCGATCGCCCGGCGTCACCACCAGCACGCCGGGCTTGAGCAGCTCGACGGTGTTGCGCATGGTCCGTGCGCAAATGATGATTTTGCTCATGCGCCGGGTTTCGTAGTCGCCAGCGTTGAGCACTTGCGCGCCCATCAGGTCGGCGACGTCGCGGGTACGCGGCGCGTTGAGTTCCGGCTGAAACGGGATGCAGCCAAGCAAGCGGAAATCACCGCTGCGCAGCAACGGCGAATGTTCCTTCAGACGCGTGGCGAAGGCGTCCATGCTCTCGTCGGTCTTGACCTTGTTGAGGATCACCCCGAGGACCTTCGGGTCTTTCGGGCCGCCGAACAATTGCGCTTGAAGCTCGACGCGGCCAGAAAGCTCGGCGAGCACTTCGTTTTCCGGCGCCGAGACCAGAATCACCTCGGCATCCAGGCTCTTGGCCAGATGCAGATTGACCCGCGCGGCGTAACTGGCGCTGCGGGTCGGCACCATGCCTTCGACCACCAGCACGTCTTTGCCGACCGCCGCTTGCTGATACAGGGCGATGATTTCTTCGAGCAGTTCGTCGAGCTGACCGTCGCCGAGCATGCGTTCGACGTGCGCCAGCCCCAACGGTTGTGGCGGTTTCAGGCCGTGGGTGCGCGCCACCAGTTCGGTGGATCGCTCAGGGCCGGTGTCGCCCGGGTGCGGCTGGGCGATCGGTTTGAAGAAGCCGACTTTGAGACCGGCGCGTTCAAGCGTGCGCACCAGCCCGAGGCTGATGGAGGTCAGACCCACGCCAAAATCGGTGGGGGCGATAAAAAAAGTTTGCATGGGAATTCTCTATGCAAGGGTGTCAGCCTATGTCTGGCCGACTACCGAAATTCAGTCGCCAAGGTTAGCGCTAACCGAGCCTTGTGCACACCAACCGCAGGCAAAGGGTTGACCTGTTTTTTCAATACGTTGCGCCGGATCCAGGACCCAGGCACGGGTTTGCCACGGCGGCTGGTGGCGCAGGTGCTGGGTGTGGCCACAGGAAAGCTCGACCACCCAATGGCCATCTTCGTCCTGATGGAAGCCGGTGATGGTCGAAACCCGTTTGTCCGGGTTGTGGTCGCTTTCACGCGATTGCTTCGCTAAACTTGGCCTTTCTATATTCTTATGCAAAAGGTCTCGCCCCATGCTGATCGCCGCCAATAAGGCTGTCTCCATCGACTATACCCTGACCAACGACGCTGGTGAGGTCATCGACAGCTCCGCCGGCGGCGCTCCGCTGGTTTACCTGCAAGGCGCAGGCAACATCATCCCGGGCCTGGAAAAAGCCCTTGAAGGCAAAGCTGTCGGCGACGAGCTGAAAGTAGCCGTTGAGCCGGAAGATGCTTACGGTGAATACGCCGCTGAACTGGTCAGCACCCTGAGCCGCAGCATGTTCGAAGGCGTTGACGAGCTGGAAGTAGGCATGCAGTTCCACGCTTCGGCGCCGGACGGCCAGATGCAGATCGTCACCATCCGTGATCTGGACGGCGACGACGTCACCGTTGATGGCAACCACCCTCTGGCCGGTCAGCGCCTGAACTTCGAAGTGAAGATCGTTGATATCCGTGACGCCAGCCAGGAAGAAATCGCTCATGGTCACGTCCATGGCGAAGGTGGCCATCACCACTGATTTTCTGCGCTAAGCTTCGAGTACTGGAGAGGCGCCTGTGGGCGCCTTTTTAGTCCGCGGCTGTCCTTGGTGGCCTCGCCAAGTGGCTGTTTCGAGTAGAACACGAGAATCCTGGAGTTCGGCATGAGTGCTTTTCACGACCTTAAGTTGACAGCCCTGGATGGTCAGGAGCTACCGCTGGCGCCGTTCAAGGGCCAAGTCGTGCTGGTGGTCAACGTGGCCTCCAAATGCGGCTTGACCCCTCAGTACGCGGCACTGGAAAACCTCTACCAGCAATACAAAGATAAAGGCTTTGCTGTGCTGGGCCTGCCGTGCAACCAGTTTGCCGGTCAGGAGCCAGGCTCGGAGAAAGAAATCCAGGAGTTTTGCAGCCTCAACTATGGCGTGACCTTTCCGTTGTCGAGCAAGCTCGAAGTCAACGGCCACGAGCGGCATCAGTTGTATCGCCTGCTGGCGGGCGAGGGCGCCGAGTTTCCCGGTGACATCACCTGGAACTTCGAAAAGTTTCTGCTCGGCAAGGATGGCCGGGTGCTGGCGCGGTTCTCGCCGCGCACCGCGCCGGATGATCCGACAGTGATTGCCGCGATCGAAAAAGCCTTGGCCTGAATCAGAAAATCGCAGCGTTGAGCTGCGATTTTTTTTGCCTGCCTTTTGACCCTTAATCATTTAGATCAATAGTGCTGTCACGCGAAGAACGTGGCGGATATTATCGCCGTCATATCGATTAATGCCTGTCGCCAACGTTTTTCGTGGAGCCTCTCGATGCCTGTTCAAGCCCTGTTCAAACCGTTCCACCTCGGTGCCCTCGAACTGCCGACCCGCGTGGTCATGGCGCCAATGACCCGTTCGTTTTCGCCGGGCGGTGTGCCGAATTCCAAAGTCATTGAGTACTATCGCCGTCGTGCGGCCGCTGGGGTTGGTCTGATCATCACCGAAGGCACCACCGTCGGCCACATCGCGTCCAACGGCTATCCAAACGTGCCGCAATTTTTCGGTGACGCGCCGCTGGCCGGCTGGAAAAAAGTTGTCGACGCCGTGCACGCCGAGGGCGGCAAGATCGTTCCGCAACTGTGGCACGTCGGCAGCGTACGCCGCCTCGGCACCGAGCCGGACGCCAGCGTGCCGGGCTACGGTCCATCGGAGAAACTCAAGGACGGTCAGGTCGTGGTGCACGGCATGACCAAACAGGACATTCAGGACGTGATCGGTGCGTTCGCCCAGGCTGCCAAAGATGCGCAAAGCATCGGCATGGATGGCGTGGAAATCCACGGCGCCCACGGCTATCTGATCGACCAGTTCTTCTGGGAAGGCAGCAACCAGCGCAGCGACGAATACGGTGGCAGCCTGGCCAATCGTTCGCGTTTTGCCATCGAAATGATTCAAGCGGTGCGCGCAGCCGTCGGTGAGGGTTTCCCGATCATCTTCCGCTTCTCGCAATGGAAGCAGCAGGATTACACCGCGCGTCTGGTACTAACTCCCGAAGCGCTGGGCGAGTTTCTCAAGCCGCTGTCCGACGCTGGCGTGGACATTTTCCACTGCTCGACCCGACGCTTCTGGGAGCCGGAGTTCGACGGTTCGGATCTGAACCTTGCTGGCTGGACCCGCAAGCTGACCGGCAAACCGACCATCACCGTGGGCAGCGTCGGCCTGGACGGCGAGTTCCTGCAGTTCATGGTCAACACCGATAAAGTTGCGCAACCGGCCAGTCTGGAAAACCTGCTGGAGCGTCTGAACAAAGAAGAGTTTGACCTGGTAGCAGTGGGCCGCGCGCTGCTGGTCGATCCGGACTGGGCGCAGAAAGTCCGTGAAGGGCGTGAGCAGGACATTCTGCCGTTCAGTCGTGAGGCGTTGATGACCCTGGTCTAAGCGGCGCCAGTTCGAACCATTCGCGAGCAGGCTCGCTCCCACCTTCGACCGCATTCCATCTGAAAGAATGCAGTACCCATGTGGGAGCGAGCCTGCTCGCGAAAGCTGTTTCTATGTCGCCGAAAATCTAAGGTTGTGTCTGCGCCCCAGGCACCACCAGCTCCCCCGCACAAGCCCCCCGCAAATACCTCTCGAACTGCTCGATAATCGCTGCCCAGCCCTGGCGACTGCCATGCTGCCGCGCATTCAGCCGCACACAGCGTAACCGCTCATCCTCCTCCAGCAACCACGCCGCCGCCTCGCAAAATGCCTGCTCATCGCCGGGCATGGCTGACACGCCGTTGTAGCCGTGGCGAATATGCTGCGCCGCGGCTGCCTGATCATAGGCAACGACGCCGAGTCCCGAAGCCAGGGCTTCCAGCACCACATTGCCGAAGGTTTCGGTCAGGCTGGGAAATACGAACAGATCCCCTGAGGCGTAGTGCGCCGCCAATGCTTCTCCCCGCTGCGCGCCGCAGAAGATCGCCTCCGGCAGTTCTTTTTCCAGCGCTGAACGCTGCGGGCCATCTCCGACCACGATCAGCTTCAGATGGCGCTGTGGATAAGTTTCGCGCAGACCTTCAAAGCAGCGTTTGAGCAGGCCCAGATTTTTCTCCGGGGCGAGTCTTCCTACGTGGATGACCGCGATATCTTTATCAGAGAGTCCCCATTGCTCACGCAACGCGCTCTGACGTTTGCTCGGATGAAACAACTGGCTGTCCACGCCCCGCGACAACAACGCCAGCCGCTCGAAATGCCGCCGCTCCAGTTCCAGGCGCTGACTGACGCTCGGCACCAGAGTCATTGCCGAACGATTGTGAAACCAGCGCAGGTAATGAGTGAGCATCCGCGTCAGCAGGCCGAGGCCGTACTGGCTGGTGTATTGCTGGAAGTTGG
Source organism: Pseudomonas sp. Marseille-Q5117 (assembly GCF_946901175.1). Lineage (NCBI taxonomy): Bacteria > Pseudomonadati > Pseudomonadota > Gammaproteobacteria > Pseudomonadales > Pseudomonadaceae > Pseudomonas > Pseudomonas sp. Marseille-Q5117. Next base: position 67,905 of record NZ_CAMPPP010000014.1, read on the forward strand.
TGTGAAAACCGCTCACCACCGCAATCCCCAGGCGCCGTGCGGCGCGCAGTGCCGACAACCCGAGTGGGCCTTCCGTGGCGATGTACAGCACATCCGGCCGCTGACGTTTCCAGCGCCGCAGCAGTTTATGCATCGACGACTGGCCCCATTGCAGCCCCGGATAGCCCGGTAATGGCCATCCGCGACACAGCAACAGCGCATCGTCTTCGCTGCGTTGCGGATCGGTGGCCTGGCGCGGGCGTACAAGCTCCACCTGATGCCCACGTGCGCGCAAACCCTCGCACAAGCGGCCAAGGGTATTGGCCACGCCGTTGATTTCCGGTGGGAAGGTTTCGCTGATGAGGGTGATATGTAGAGCTGTCGTCATGACCTCAGTGTCGGCTGAGGCCATGTCGAGCTTGTTACGGTCGGATGATGGATTTGTGACGCGGTCAGTGCTGGATCACCAGATTTTCGGCACCACGTTCACGCACCCAGAACAACGTCGCCCCGGCTACCGCCGCCGGCATCATCAGGATGTTGACCACCGGAATCAGCAACACCAGATAGACGATCCCGCCAAAACTCATGCTCTGCCAGCGCTTCTGCCGCAGCCAGGCGAGCATCTCGTTCCAGCCGAGTTTGTGGTTGTCCGCCGGGTAGTCGATGTACTGGATGGCCATCATCCACACGCCGAACAGCAGCCATAACGGCGCGGCGACGATATTCACCACTGGGATGAACGACAGGATGAACAGGCCGATGGCGCGCGGCAGGAAGTAGCCGAGCTTGCGCATTTCCCGGGATAGGGTGCGCGGGATCATCGCGATCAGTTCGCCCCAACTGAACGCCGGGAAATCATCGGTGCCGCGCACCACCACTTCGACTTTCTCCGCGAGGAAGCCGTTGAACGGTGCGGCAATGATGTTGGCGAGCATGGTGAAGGTGAAAAACACCATCAAGGCCACCAGGACCACGAACAGCGGCCAGAGGATATAGCTGAGGAAACTCAGCCATTCAGGCAACGACGGCATCAGCGTGTCGACCCACAGGCTGAACTGGTGGCCGGCCAGATAGATCAATCCGACGAACAGCACCAGGTTGATCGCCAGCGGCAACAACACGAACAGGCGCAGGCCAGGGCTCAGGACCAGTTTGAGGCCTTCGCGCAGGTATTGCGGGCCGGACAGAACAGGGGCGGGCATAAGGTGCTCCGAAGCAAGGGAAAACGCGCCGACGTTACCGGCTTTGCCACAGCGGCGAAAGCGCGGCAGAGCAATCGACATTCACTGTAACAAAGAGGTCTATCTCGTCAGCGTCTCGGCATAGAGACCACCTATGAGCTGGATTGTTAAACCGTATTTCCTTAATCTTGCCCCCCTCGATACGCTGCACCCAACTTTTTACAGGACTGTCGAGTTCAAGCCTTCCCCAAGGTGTCCACGGTCCTTTTTTATTCCGCCGGCCGTCCGGCGTCCGCGCCAGATTTTTCATGGCCGGCCAACAGGAGCAGATTCATGTCTGAAGTCCGTCATTCGCGAGTGATCATTCTCGGTTCCGGCCCCGCCGGCTACAGCGCTGCGGTCTACGCGGCCCGCGCCAACCTCAAGCCACTGCTGATCACCGGCATGCAGGCCGGCGGTCAACTGACCACCACCACCGAAGTCGACAACTGGCCGGGTGATGTTCATGGTCTGACCGGCCCGGTGCTGATGGAGCGCATGCGCGAGCACGCCGAGCGTTTCGAGACCGAGATCGTTTTCGATCACATCAACGCCGTGGACTTCGCTGCCAAGCCGTACACCCTGACCGGCGACAGCGCCGTCTATACCTGCGATGCACTGATCATCGCCACCGGTGCCAGCGCCCGCTACCTGGGTCTGCCGTCGGAAGAAGCGTTCATGGGCAAAGGCGTGTCGGCCTGCGCGACCTGCGACGGTTTCTTCTATCGCAACAAGCCGGTCGCTGTGGTTGGCGGTGGCAACACCGCTGTCGAAGAAGCGCTGTACCTGGCCAACATCGCCAGCACCGTGACTCTGATCCACCGTCGCGAAACCTTCCGCGCCGAGAAGATCCTGATCGACAAGCTCAACGCCCGTGTGGCTGAAGGCAAGATTATCCTCAAGTTGAACGCCAACCTGGACGAAGTCCTCGGCGACAACATGGGCGTCACCGGTGCGCGTCTGCGCAATAACGATGGCAGCTTCGACGAAATCAAAGTCGACGGCGTGTTCATCGCCATCGGCCACACCCCGAACACTTCGCTGTTCGAGGGCCAGTTGACCCTGAAAGACGGTTACCTGGTTGTGCAGGGCGGCCGCGAAGGCAATGCGACGGCCACCAGCGTCGAAGGCATCTTCGCTGCCGGTGACGTGGCTGACCACGTTTACCGTCAGGCCATCACCTCGGCCGGCGCCGGTTGCATGGCGGCACTGGACACCGAACGCTACCTGGACGGCCTGCAGAACGCCACGTTCTAAGACCGCAGGGCACAAAAAAACCGGCCAGAGATTGGCCGGTTTTTTTATGCCCGAGATTCGCAGTCGCCACGCATCCATGTGGGAGCGAGCCTGCTCGCGAAGCGGTGTATCAGTCGACATCATCGACGAATGTCAGTCCGTCTTCGCGAGCAGGCTCGCTCCCACAGGGGTAGGTGTGGCTATTGGGATCAGCGGCGGGTCAGGGGGTGTGCGGTGAATTTCACCCCAGCCAGGCCGTGCTTGATCAACGCGCGAATATTGCCGTGATCGCTGCCCTCAGGCGTCGCCAGTACCGAACGGTAATGCTCGCCGAACGCCAGCAGCGCTTCTTCATCGCTCAGACCTTCCAGCAGTGCCAGACCCAGGGTCTTGCAGGAGCCTTCATTCTGGCCGGCAGCGTTTTCCACGCCGCCGTTGTTGAATGCTTGCGGCTGGTAGTCGTAACCGGCGGCGATGAACGCCAGGGTGTCGGCGAAAGCATGCTCGCCACTCTTGAGGCTGGCGCGCAGGGTGTTCAGATCAGTCATTGGGTTTTCCTTTGGCAAACGCCGCTTGTTGTTCGGCGCTGGCTTCTTGCTGGTATTGGGCTTTCCACTCGGCGTAAGGCATGCCGTACACCACTTCGCGGGCGTCATCGAGGCTGACCTCGATCTGGCGTTGATCGGCTTCGGCCTTGTACCACTTCGACAGGCAGTTGCGGCAGAACCCGGCGAGGTTCATCAGGTCGATGTTCTGCACGTCCTTGCGGCTGTCGAGGTGGGCGACCAGTCGGCGAAAGGCGGCGGCTTCGAGTTCCAGGCGTTGTTGATCAGTCATGGGGGTCTCTTCGAGACAGCTTTGAGCGGCAAGCTTCAAGCTGCAAGATGGGTGTCTGTGAGCAAAGTTTACAGCTTGCGGCTTGAGGCTTGAAGCTAGCGACTCGCCGCGAGCGTAATCGATACCGACTCGGCGAAGCGCAGGGCGTGCGGTTTGTCGACTTCGACTTCGGCGTACAGCACCGATGCATTGGTCATCACCAGGTCGAGCAATTCCTGGGTCAGGCGTTCGAGCAGCGCGAAGCGGTTACCTTCGACGTGGGCGATGATCGCTTTGGTGATGGTGCGGTAATTCAGCGCGTGGTCGATGTCGTTGTCACGCACCGCCTCCTGCGCTGCGTACAGAATGGTCAGGTTGATCAGCACATCCTGCTTGTTGAGGATTTCGTCCTCGTTGATGCCGATAAAGGTGCGCAGGCGCAGATCCTTGACCCGGATGCGCGCCATTCCCGGTTGAAGTTGTGGCATTGATTTGCTCCGTCCAGTCTATTGCAGGCGTTCTGGTGGATCTTACTCGACTCGCGGCCGAAGCGGGACGGCCTATTTGACGTGCCGTCCGCCGTTGACGGTGAGGGTCGTGCCGGTGACATAGGGATTGTCGAGCAGATAGCGCAGGCTCTGGTAGATCACCTCGCTGCCGGGCTCGATACCCAAGGCGGACTTGGCCAGCGCCTTGGTGCGGTACGCCGCGTCATCGTCGGGGTTGAACAATAACAGCGCCGGAGCGATGCCGTTGACCTTGATGGCCGGCGCAAAGCGCGCGGCAAACGACAGGGTCAGACTGTCGAGCCCGGCCTTGCTGGCGCAATAACCGATGTGTTTGCTGCTGCCCTTGCGGGTGACGTCGTCGCTGATGTGGATGATGTCGGCTGGCGTTGAATGCTGCAGCAACTCGGCGCAGTGCAGGTTGATCAGGTAAGGCGCGAGCATGTGAATGTTGAACATGCGATTGAAGGCTTGTGCTTCGCTGCCCTGGGTTTCTGCCAGCCATTCGGAGGCGTTGTGCACGACGGCGCGCAAGCTGTCGGTGTGGGCTTTCAGCGCGTCGATGAAGGCAAGAATCCCGGCCTCGCTGGAAAAGTCCGCGAACAGCGCTGTCGCGCCAAGATCGCGTAGGGCCTGCACTCCCGGTCGCTCGGTGCGGTAGGTGAAAATCAGCGGGTGGCCGTCCTCGATCAAGCGCTGCGCGCAGTGCAAACCGACACGCTGGCCGGCGCCGGTGATGAGGATCGGGGCTGCGGAATCTGGCATGGGCGGCTCGCATCGCGGTTGAAGCCAAAACTATAACAGGCTCGCCGCCCGCTGCAGATCAGCGATTCTGCGCCGACGGTGCGCCAGCCAATGGCCGCGTCGGCGTGCTGTTCAACCAGTTCGCCAGCAGGCGCGTCGACAACGGGATGAAGAAATACACCATCAGCGGCGTCAGGCACGCCGTGCCGATCAATATCCGCGGCAACAGGCTCAACTCAGCGAGCAGCGGGCCGAGGATAAAGTTGAAAATCAGCGACACCGGGAAAAACGCGAGCCAGATCGCCACGGCCTGTTTCCAGCGCGGCGGGCGTTGGCCGGCAGCACCAAACCAGCCTTCAATGCCGCTGACCCGGTGCTCTTTAGGATGTTCGAACAAATCGCTGCCGCGGTTCAGCCAAGCTGTGCGCGACGCCGAGTATTCCCAAGCATGCAGGGTCTGCTCATCGACGAAGCGAAAGATAATCTGGAATTCGTTGTCACCGGGCGGTGGCGCAAGGACGCCGGAGCCGAGGTAGCCGGGGAAGTCGGTGGCCAGTTGCTCGCCTTCGCGCAACCATGCAATGAGATCGTGATAGCGGCCATCAGCGACGCGACGCGCTACCATCAACGTAACGGGTGAAGTAGACATTTTGTATCTCCGTATTTCGAGCGCGTCGTTCCGGGTAGGAACTTCGCCTGACGCAGGCCGGGGTAGAGGCCTGCGCTTTACAACAAGCAAGGATTATTCCTGATTTTGTCGATTAAACCAGCCATATTCGTCGCAGATCACTACTTGAAGGTTTCCAGTCCATCATGTTTAAAATGGGATCCAATAAACCGACATGGAAGTTGACCGCCAGATGCCTGTAATCACGGATACTCGCCCGGCCTCAACAGCACCCGGCACGCTCGAACGCGAAGAGCTGTTCCCCATCCGCGAAGTAGCGCGCCTGACGGGCGTCAACCCGGTGACCCTGCGTGCCTGGGAGCGCCGTTACGGACTCATCCAGCCGACCCGCACCGAAAGTGGGCATCGTTTGTATTCCATGAACGATATCGAGCGTGTTCGCAGCATCGTCGACTGGATCGATCGCGGCGTGGCCGTGAGCAAAGTCGGCAAGATCCTGGCGAAAACAGAGCCTCTGAAGGTGCTGGCAAACTTTATCCCCGATGATCATGTGCAGGCCGATTACAAGCAATGGCAGGAGCAGGTTCAGCAGGCGGTCAGTGAGTTCGACGATCAGCAGCTGGATCGCGTCTACGGACAGATTTTCTCGTCGTACACGCTGCCAGTGGTGTTCGAAGCCATCATCATGCCGTTGTGGCGGCAATTGCTGCAGCGCCAGGACGCTTTCGGGCAAACCAGCGAATGGTTGTTTCTCGACGGATTTCTCAGGGCGCGCGTGCTGCAGCGCATCATCATGCTGCGGGGGGCTCAACCGCGCCGGGTGGTCGTCAGTGCGCTTGCGGGGCAATGCAGAGAGCTTGAGTTGCTGGTCGCGGCGCTGTTTCTCAGCGGCAACGATTCTGGCGTGCGGGTGCTGACTACGGGCCAGCCTTTCGATGAATTGACGCTGGTCTGCGAAAAGGTCAAGCCTGACGCACTTGTGCTGTTTTCCAATCATGCCCCCGGCACAGAGCTGCCCCGACGCCTGAATCGTCTGGCACTGAGCCTCGACTGTCAGTTGATGCTGGCCGGCGATGCCTCGGAACTGGCCGAAGACAGCCTGGCCGGTTCTTCGGTGGCCTGCCTCGGTAACGAGGGCGCGACAATGCGCCAGCGCATGAAACAATTCATGGCAGGCAAACTGGATACCTGAAACTCAGGCGTGCAGGGCGGGGTGGGTCAGGCGATGCTGTTGCAGGATGAACTGGCGCAAGCGCTCGGTTTCGTCTGCATCGGTCTGGCTCAGTTCGTAAGCGAAGAAACCTTGCTCGGTTTCACGCTCGAAATGGCCGCGCAACGAGATGCGCTCATAACCGGAAGGGCTGAACCACAGGGCGAAATGTTTCGGTGGTTTGGTCTTGTTGCGCACTTCCAGCAACACGCCTTTGTGCGACACCTCGTGCACCCACAGCGTGCCGGGCTGGCCTTTGGCGTTTTCCAGCGCCACCGGCTCTTCCAGTACCAGGCGCCATGGGCGCACCATCGGGCCGTCTTCGTAGATGCTCGGCACACCGAGACGCAGATGCAGCGCGTGGAACTCGTCTTCCACCAGATGCAGCGGGAAAGTCATCTGCTGATTTTCGAAGTTGGCCTGGATCGTCACCTGCTCGTGAGCAGCCAGACGTGTCAGCAGGTCACGGATCTGCGAACCACCATTAACCAGCAGACTCGACGTCGCATCCCGCACGTTAAGTTGCGGGTTGTGCTGCATGGTCTGGATGAAATCCAGCTCGTCCTGGGTGAGGAGGGCGTCGCGCTGCATGGCTAACTCGAAGTGAATAGTTACAAAGTCATTGGTGATTGTAGTTAATGACCATCAGTTCGCGGTTTTGTTTGCGCCGTTCGTCGCTTTCAACGTCGCTAGCTCGCTTTGCAGCGCTGCCACTTGTGCTTCCAGCTGCGCAACCCGCTGCTGCGCCTTGACCTGAAGCGTTACATCTTTTTGCACGCCGATGAAATAAGTCTGCCCGTCATCGGCGTTTTTTATCGTCGACAATGACAATTCGTTCCAGAACGGCGTGCCATCCTTGCGATAGTTGCGCAGGATTTCCCGGCAGGAACCGCCTTCACGCAATGTCTCGCGAATCAGCTGCAGACTTGGTTGATCACGGTCTCCAGCCTGCAAAAAACGACAGTCCTGGTAGAGGATCTCCTCACTGCTGTAACCGGTCATGCGCTCGAAGGCAGGGTTGACGTAAATAAGGATGTTGTCCTGCTCGCCTTCCTTTTCAGCGACCACGATTCCGTCATTCGACGCGTTGATCACCATTTGCAGCAGGCTGGCGTTGATCATCCGAGAATCCCTTCCATTGTGTCAGTGGCAGGCATTCTAGAAGAAAGCCGCGGACTGTCTATAGGCCATCCGCTTGCATTGAGAGCCAATCGCAACTTCGCGGCATGGGCTGTTACTATCGCGGCTCTTTTTTTCAGTTCCAGGATCAGATTGATGAAAGTCGCCATCCTCTCAGGTTCAGTCTACGGCACCGCCGAAGAAGTCGCCCTCCACGCCCAGAACCTGCTGAAAGCCGCCGGCTTTGAAACCTTCTACAACTCGCGCGCCGCGTTGGCCGATATTCAGGCGTTCGGTCCCGAGGCCCTTCTCGCTGTGACTTCGACCACTGGCATGGGCGAGCTGCCGGACAACCTGCAACCGTTGTATTCGACCCTGCGCGATCAGTTGCCTGCTTCGTTGCGCGGCCTGCCCGGCGCGGTGATCGCCCTCGGTGATGCCAGCTACGGCGACACCTTCTGCGGCGGTGGCGAGCAGATGCGCGAACTGTTTGCCGAACTGGGGGTAAACGAGGTTCAGGAAATGCTGCGCATCGACGCCAGCGAAAGCGTCACGCCGGAAACCGATGCCGAGCCGTGGCTGGCGCAGTTGATTGAAGCGCTCAAGGGCTGATCGCGCGCAATAATCGCTGCACCTTCTAAGCGTTGTTGCGTTGAAACGGGTCAAGGCTGTTTGCCCGGCTGACTCGTTCAGTCATCAAGCTGGCTGCCAATGCAACTACGCGATGCCCTGCGCCTGACTAGACTGCTGACACGAGCAGAACAAGAAGAACGCAGAGGTGCATACAGTGAGCGTAGCCCCCGTCCAATCGTCGCCGAACGTCAAAGATCAGGTCAGCGCTGCCGAGTGGCAGACCCGTGTCGATCTGGCCGCCTGTTATCGCCTGGTCGCGCTGCACGGCTGGGACGATCTGATCTTCACGCATATCTCGGCCAAGGTGCCCGGCACCGAAGATTTCCTGATCAATCCGTTTGGCCTGATGTTCCACGAGATCACCGCATCAAGCCTGGTGAAAGTCGATCAGGCCGGCAACAAACTCATGGACAGCCCGTACGAAATCAACCCCGCCGGCTACACCATTCACAGCGCCGTCCACGAAGTGCGCCACGATGTAGTTTGCGTGCTGCATACACACACCGCGTCAGGCGTTGCGGTGTCGGCGCAAAAGCAGGGGGTGTTGCCGATCAGTCAGCAATCACTGTTCGTGTTGTCGAGCCTGGCCTATCACGCCTACGAGGGCGTGGCCCTGAATCATGAAGAAAAGGCGCGCCTGCAGGCCGACCTCGGCGACAACAGTTTCCTCATGCTGCACAACCACGGTCTGCTCACCTGCGGCGGCACGATCGCCGACACTTTTCTGATGATGTTCACCTTCCAGCGTGCCTGCGACATTCAGGTCATGGCGCAGACTGGAGGGGCCGAACTGATCGCCATCGAACCGCAGATTCTCGCCGGCGCCAAGGCAATGATTGCCGGCGTCACTAAGAGCGCTCAAGGCATGGGCGGCGCGCTGGTGTGGCCGGCGCTGCTGCGCAAACTCGACCTGCAGGATCCGGGGTATAAATTCTAATGCCGCTCGCCGAGATTCCTCTGAGTGTCTGGCGCAAGCGCAGCCGGACATTCGTTTTTCATGGCCAGTCGATCCGCTACTGGACAGTCGGGCAGGGTGAACCGTTGCTGTTGATTCACGGTTTCCCCACTGCCAGTTGGGATTGGCATTACCTGTGGCAGCCGCTGGCGCAGCGTTATCAGGTGATTGCCTGCGACATGCTCGGTTTCGGCGATTCGGCAAAACCGCGCAATCACACCTATAGCCTGCTGGAACAGGCCGATCTGCAACAGGCGCTGCTCGCCCATCTGCAGGTTGAACAAGCGGTGCATATTCTTGCCCACGACTATGGCGACAGCGTCGCTCAGGAACTGCTCGCGCGGCATTACGAAAAACGCATCGAAGTTGCCAGTTGCGTGTTCCTCAATGGCGGTCTGTTTCCGGAAACCCATCGTCCGCTGCTGATGCAGAAACTGCTGCTCAGTCCGATTGGCTGGCTGCTTGGCCGCGCATTCAGCCGTGAGGCGCTGGTCAAAGGTTTCCGGCAGATCTTCGGCGCGCAGACCCAGCCGACCGAAAGCGAACTGGATGATTACTGGAGTCTGGTCGACAGCAACCATGGCCCGCGCATTCTGCATAAATTGATCACTTACATCCCCGAGCGCCGGATGCAGCGTGAGCGCTGGGTGACGGCCATGCAGCAGGGTGACATTCCCTTGCGGGTGATCGACGGCGCATTTGACCCGATTTCCGGGGTGCACATGGTCGAGCGATATCGCGAATTGATCCCTGATGCAGACACCGTGCTGTTGCCAGGCATCGGCCACTATCCGCAAACCGAGGCGCCGGCGCTGGTGCTCAAGCATTATCTGGCGTTTCGCGATCGTCTGGTATTGCCTCCACGCAAAGTGGCGTACTCCTGATTCTCGCCGAGAGCACAGGCTCTCGGCGACCGGACACTCGATCATCCCTCAGCCTTATCGCGCACCATTCAGCCGCAGCCGTGTTCGTTGTGACCCAAAGCGTCGTGCCTGACACTCAGGTTCATTACCTCTTGGCCTGCTGGAGTTGCCGCGATGAATGAACCTGTGCGTTTCGAAGATAAAGTCGTGATTGTCACCGGCGCCGGTGGCGGCCTCGGGCGTGCCCATGCGCTGTTGTTCGCCAGACAGGGCGCCAAAGTGCTGGTCAACGATCTCGGCGGCTCGACGCAGGGCGAGGGCGCCAACGCTTCGGCTGCCGACCGCGTAGTGGCGGAAATCCGCGAGGCTGGCGGTATTGCCGAAGCCAACCACGACTCGGTGACTGACGGCGACAAACTGGTACAGAACGCCCTCGATGCCTTCGGCCGCGTCGACGTCATAGTCAACAATGCCGGGATCCTGCGCGACAAGTCATTTCACAAGATGGACGACGCCGACTGGGATCTGGTCTATCGCGTCCACGTTGAAGGCGCCTACAAAGTTACCCGTGCTGCCTGGCCGCATCTGCGCGAGCAAAACTACGGTCGTGTGATTTTCACTGCGTCGACTTCTGGCATTTACGGCAATTTCGGTCAGTCCAACTACGGCATGGCCAAACTCGGGCTTTACGGGTTGACCCGAACGCTGGCGATCGAAGGGCGCAAGAACAACATTCTGGTCAACGCCATCGCCCCGACCGGCGGCACGCGCATGACCGAGGGCCTGATCCCGCCGCAAGTATTCGAGCAACTGAAGCCGGAACTGGTCAGCCCGCTGGTGGTGTATCTGGCCAGCGAGCAATGCCAGGAAACGTCCGGCCTGTTCGAAGTCGGCGGCGGCTGGATGGGCAAGGTGCGCTGGGAACGCAGTCTCGGTGCCGGCTTCGATCCGCGCGAGGGGTTCTCGCCAGAGGATGTGGCGGCGCACTGGCAGCAGATTTGCGATTTCGAAGGCGCGGCGCACCCGAAGGACAATATCGAAGCGTTGAAGGAAATGATGGCGAATTTGCAGAAGTATTCGATTTGAAATTAACGGAGCCACCAACCCTCGCGGCGGGTGGCTCCAGTTTTCAAATGTATCTTTTTTCTGTCATGAACTTGGGCGGCTTCCAGTTAGGTCCTTTGATAGCTAGGCCCTTTTCTCCCTCCAGCAAAATCCCGGCAGCGAAGAGCCGAGCGTACGATGCTTCCAGGGTCCCATACTCGTCGATCAGGTCTCGATTGTGGCGTCTGATCATCATGTCCAGATGTGGCGTTGCCTGAAGTAACGCGAACACCGTGACTATGTCATCCAGAGGTTCATTTTTAACAATCATCTCAACGGTGCTCATTGCCACATCTCCTTCAGCAATTTCTGGTAATCACGTTCTTCCTGCTCCATTGCTGCAGCCAGTGCTTCGGGCGTGTAGAGAAGTGCGGGATCGTCTTTCAACTGGAAATCTTCCAACGTTGCCGTATGCACGTTATTCCAGATCGGTGACCCGATCTCTGGCATCTCGGTATCACCAAAGCCTAAAGCTCTGAATCTTTCGAACTCCCTTATCTCGTGAGTGTAGAAACGTTTGTCAGTGTCGGAAGCTTCGAGTTCTCCACGAGCGATTCGCTCCAGGCGATCAAGCATTACGTCATTGGCAGCTGATTGCGGAAACTTTGAAATGTGTAACTTCACGATGTCCGTTCCTTCCGATGAAACAGCGGCTGTTGCCCACTGCAAATCTGATATTTCATCTCCAATCTCGTCAGGGTTGAAACTACGCCCGCTGTGCTTCCCCTCTTCGGTCGCCCCTTCATAAGGACTGCTGAACACCACATAAAGCGGCTCAATCCCCGAATCAACCGGAAACACGATGATGAATCGATCCCAGCCTTCAATCAGGATCGGGTTCAGATCCAGCCGCCCTTCAACCGGAACAACGGAAGCGCCGGAATAGGCGGGCGAACCGGTATCCACTATTGGCAAAGCGGTCGATTGGTCGCCCGGCGAGATTGCCGGCGTCCAGGTCAGGAAGTCGGTAGGCGAGTCCGATAGTGCGACCTCGTATACGTCGTTGAGCAAATCGTATGCGGCATTGAGGACCAGCACACTTGAGCGAATATGGAAGTCATCACTCGTAGCGACGAACACTTGCGTGCCAGCCCCGAGTCGCCTGACGCCTAGCCCGACCTGCATTTCCAAACTACCCTGCCGGTCCGCGATTTCATGTAGCGTCTCGGCCGGTTCGGACGACAACTCGGCCAGTGGAACGCTCATGGCGAAGCGTTCGCCGTTGCCCAGAGGTGACGGCATCAATAGCGCTGCGAACCCCATCAATACTGGACTGCCGAACAGCGCCGTGCCCGTCGCTGTCAGGGTCGCTTTTGCGGTACGTAGCGCATTGAGTATTACCGCCGAGGTAGCCGGGCTGAGCGGGACGGCTGTCGAAGCGAAAGAAACGGCCGGGCCGTTGCTGGCCATTGCTCCAGAGGACGGAAAGACATGCTTCCTGTCCTCCTGTAACCGAGGCTGTTCTGCCGCATGGGCCAGCGCCGGTGCTTCAGCTTTGGCTTGTGCCTCGGCCTGGGCGATTTTCAACGCAGCCAGCCGCTCTTTCTCCCGAGCTTCAATCTCAGCATTCAGGCGCGCGGTCTCAGCCGCCAATCGAGCCTGTTCGGCATCCCGACGCTGTTGCTCCGCCAACGCGGCCAGACGCGCCTGTTCGCGTGCGCGAATTTCTTCCTGCTCCCGGCGCACCGCTTCGGCAACGTCACGCTGGCGCTGTTGCTCAGCGGCAATGCGGGCACGTTCTGCAGCTTGGCGTTGTGCCTCTGCTGCTGCCGCCTGGGCCTGATCCTGGGCTTGTACGGTGGCCAGCCAATTGAGTACGCCAGCCTGTTGCTGGTTGAGCAGCGCCAATGTCTGGCCCAGCAGCCGCGCTTCGTGGGCGGCCCGAAAGGACTCGCTCCACAACGCTCTGCTGCGGACCGCTGCGCCATGCGCGCGCCGATTGGCCGATGCCTGATTCAGGTAATCCTTGAAGGTTTTTCCCAGTGGATCGCTGCCATAAAAGCGGTTGGCGATGGCAGTCTGCCGTTGAAACTCGGCGCTCTTGCGTTGAATCAACGTGTTCCTGACGCCCACTTCGCGGGCCAGTGCTGCGGCCGGTGGCAGAGGATTGGTCGGTCCTTCCAGCCTGGTCGCCGCCAGTTCGACCTCAATGGTTTGGGGAATAGAGGCGGTTCTTGCGTTGAATTCCTGTTCCACGGCGACTTGCGTTTCATGCATCAATTCACGCGTCTGCGGATTGGCGCCGGCAGGGCCGAACATGCCGCTGTAGGAGTAATTCATGTCGCGTTCTTTGAATGGTTCGAAGCCATCAGGACCGAATTCCCTGATATGTACTGGATCCAGTTCTAAAGGTGGAGGCTTTGGCATATTCATGTCCTTTTGAATGTGCGTTTTCACTCGCTCGAAAAGTGCGCACGGGTGGCGATGACGTCCGTGTCACCAGCGAATGGTTGAGGTGTTTCAAGTTACCTCAGAGTGGCGGTAATCAAATCCGAGAAGCCCGTCAGTAACAGGGCGTTATGTCGAAAGGGTTTTCACGGGTTTTTATCGATGCAGAGGGTATTCATCCGAGCTTCGAAGAAATGTCTGACGCGCTGATCGCAAGCTTTGCCGAACCGCTATCCAGCCTTTTTAAACGCCCATAAAAAAGGCCGCTGCAAACGCAGCGGCCAAGGTAAGACGTTGGATCAAGGAGCTACAAATCAACGTCAGTGAACAGCGGGGCGGTAAACCGAAAACATCGATTTATCCAGAATCTGTAGCCAGTCGCTCGCGATTCAGCGTAGCGGGCTTCGCGCTTTGCGGCGTGTGCCGGGAAAGCGCGCTCAGAATACGGGCTTGAGTGTGTAGTAAAAATACCGATTCCAGACATGCACTGTTACGGGGCGCGCAACAGTGGCGTGCCCATGCATGGCGCTGATGATGCGCCATCCAGCCAGCCCATGAACCGCTCAAGGCCCCGCCGTGCAAGGCCATTCATCCTTTCGAGCGACAACGCAAATACCTCCTTGGTGCGCTTATCGACCGCAGCGCCCGGCAGTAGGGTGGGGCCTTCTGTCACTCACTGGGGAAGACGCATGACAAAAACAACAATGCGCGCCATCTTCACACCGCAGGCGCTGGCCGCTGCGGTGGCTCTGGGTTGCGGCGCCCAGGCGCACGCGGTCGCCTTCAACATCGGCGAAATCGAAGGCACCTTCGACTCGTCTCTTTCGGTCGGCGCGAGCTGGGGCCTGCGCGATGCCGACAGTTCGCTGGTCGGCACGGTCAATGGCGGCAGCGGACAATCGTCCACCGGTGATGACGGGCGCCTGAATTTCAAGAAGGGCGAAACCTTCTCGAAAATCTTCAAGGGTATCCACGACCTCGAACTGAAGTACGGCGATACCGGCGTGTTCGTGCGGGGCAAATACTGGTACGACTTCGAACTCAAGGACGAAGACCGCGAGTTCAAACAGATCAGCGACAGCGGCCGCAAGGAAGGCGCCAAGTCTTCCGGCGCGCAGATCCTCGATGCCTTCGTTTATCACAACTACGCCATCGCTGATTTGCCCGGCACCGTGCGGGCCGGCAAGCAGGTGGTGAGCTGGGGCGAAAGTACCTTTATCGGCAACTCGATCAACAGCATCAACCCGGTTGACGTCTCGGCATTTCGCCGTCCCGGAGCCGAGATCAAGGAAGGCCTGATTCCGGTAAACATGCTGTTTGGTTCGCAGAGCCTGACCGACAAACTTTCGGTCGAAGGCTTCTACCAACTGGAGTGGGATCAGACCGTTCTCGATAACTGCGGCACGTTCTTTGGCGTCGACGTGGCGGCTGACGGTTGCAACAACGGCTACACCGTCGGCAGCCCAGCGGTGGCGCCACTGGTGCCGCTGACCACCGCGTTCGGCCAAGGCATTCAGGTCACCCGCGAGGGCGTGGTGATCCCTCGTGGCGGCGATCGCGATGCGCGCGATTCGGGGCAGTGGGGCACGGCGCTGCGCTGGCTCGGCGAAGACACCGAATACGGTCTCTACTTCATGAACTACCACAGCCGTACGCCGACGGTCGGCACCACCACGGCGGGGCTGTCGACACTGGCGGCGTTGCCAGGCATGGTCGGCATTGCCAACGGCCTCGCGCCTGGCAGCGGTGCGGGGCTGGCGCAGAGCGTGATGCTCGGGCGCGGTCAGTATTACCTCGAATATCCGGAAGACATTCGCCTGTACGGCGCCAGTTTCTCCACCACGCTGCCCACCGGCACCGCGTGGACCGGCGAGGTCAGCTACCGGCCGAACGCGCCGGTGCAGGTCAACACCAACGACCTGACCCTGGCGCTGGTCAACCCGATTGCCGGCGGCACCGCATCGCCACTCGCTACTTCGCCGGGTGCCGACAACAAAGGCTACCGGCGCAAGGAAGTCACGCAAATCCAGAGCACCCTCACGCACTTCTTCGATCAGGTGCTCGGCGCCGAACGTTTGACTGTGGTCGGCGAAGCGGCGGTGGTGCATGTCGGTGGTCTGGAGTCCCGCAGTGAGCTGCGTTACGGCCGTGATTCGGTCTACGGTCAGTACGGATTCGGCGGCGATACCGACGGCTTCGTCACCTCGACTTCGTGGGGCTATCGCGCCCGGGCGATTCTCGATTACGCCAACGTCATCGGCGGGATCAACCTCAAGCCCAACCTGTCATGGTCCCATGACGTCGCCGGTTACGGCCCCAACGGTCTGTTCAACGAAGGTGCGAAAGCCATCAGCTTCGGCGTCGATGCCGACTACCGCAACACCTACACCGCAAGCCTGAGTTACACCGACTTTTTCGGTGGCGACTACAACGTCCTCGAAGACCGTGACTTCGTGGCCCTGAGCTTCGGCGTGAACTTCTGATCTGCCCGAGAAGGATGACTGCAATGCGCAAAACGATTCTGCAATGTGGCGTGCTGGCCTTGAGTCTGCTGGCGGCCAACGTGATGGCGGCGGTGTCGCCGGATGAGGCGAACAAACTCGGCACCAGCCTGACCCCGCTCGGCGCCGAGAAGGCCGGCAATGCGGACGGTTCGATCCCGGCCTGGACCGGCGGCATCCCGAAAAACGCCGGCGCAGTTGACAGCAAGGGCTTCCTCGCCGACCCGTTTGCCAACGAAAAACCGCTGTTCACCATCACCGCCGCGAACGTCGAGCAGTACAAAAGCAAGCTCTCCGATGGCCAGGTGGCGATGTTCAAACGCTACCCGGAAACCTACAAGATCCCGGTCTACCCGACCCACCGCACCGTGGGGGCGCCAGCGGAAATCTACGAGTCGGCCAAGCGCAGCGCGCTCAACGTCAACGCGATCAACGACGGCAACGGCCTGGCCAATTTCACCGGCAACCGCTACTACGCCTTCCCGATTCCGAAGAATGGCGTCGAGGTGCTGTGGAACCACATCACCCGCTACCACGGTGGCAATCTGCGGCGGATCATCACCCAGGTCACGCCGCAGACCAACGGCAGCTACACGCCGATCCGCTTCGAAGAAGAGATCGCCGTGCCGCAATTGATGAAAGACATCGACCCGGAAAAAGCCGCCAACGTGCTGACCTTCTTCAAGCAATCGGTGACCGCCCCGGCGCGGTTGGCCGGTAATGTGCTGCTGGTGCACGAAACCCTCGATCAGGTGAAGGAACCGCGTCTGGCGTGGATCTACAACGCCGGTCAACGCCGCGTACGTCGGGCGCCGCAAGTGGCCTATGACGGTCCGGGTACAGCGGCCGATGGCCTGAGGACTTCCGACAACTTCGACATGTTCTCCGGCGCGCCGGATCGCTATGACTGGAAACTGGTTGGCAAGAAGGAAATGTACATTCCCTACAACAGCTACAAACTCGACTCGCCGAAGCTCAAGTACGACGACATCGTCAAGGCCGGGCACATCAATCAGGACCTGACCCGTTACGAACTGCACCGCGTCTGGGAAGTGATCGGCACGGTGAAACCGAACGAGCGGCACATCTACGCCAAGCGCCACATGTACATCGATGAGGACAGCTGGCAAGTGGCACTGGCCGATCACTACGACGGTCGCGGGCAACTGTGGCGCGTTGCCGAAGGTCACGCGCAGTACTACTACGATCATCAGGCCCAGGCATACACGCTGGAAGCGCTCTACGACATCATCGCCGGCCGCTACATTGCGTTGGGCATGAAGAACGAAGAGAAGCACAGCTTCGAATTCGGCTTCGAAGCCAAGGCCGCCGATTACACCCCGTCGGCTCTGCGCGCCGAGGGCGTACGGTAACGGGTCTGCTGTACCGGTGGACAAAAGGCGACCGCACGGTCGCCTTTTTTATGGCCATCAATCAGCGTGCTGAATACTCGTCAACAAGGGCGCGGGAGAGGGCTAGGGTGAGCGCACAACGATAAGAAGGCTCACCCGATGACCGCCATGACCCCGTGCCTGGATCGACCCGGATTTTTGCCCAGGCTTTCTTCGCATCATCAACCTCGCAGCCGTTTGAGCGCACCTTTGCTGGCATCCAGCGCGCGGGTGAAGCTGTTGTGCGCGCCCGCGGGCAGTGGCAAAACCGCACTGCTCACCGAATGTCTTCTTCAGGCGCGTGCAGAGTGCGAGGCCATCTGGCTGCCGCTGGCGGGAGCGGCGCTCAGCACTGAAGAATTCTGCCTGCGTCTGACGCGGGCGCTCGGGCTGGTCGAAGGCCTTGACGATACGCAACTGATGGCGGAGCTGGCCCATTGGTCGAGGCCGACTTCGCTGTTTATCGACGATTACAGTCGTCTGCCGGATCCGGCTCTGGATGCGTTGTTTGATCGCTTGCTGGCAATCAGCAGCCCGGCGCTCACCTGGTGGATCAGCACTCGCCGCCGGCCGCAGTGCAACTGGCCGCGCCTGTTGCTCGCTGATGAACTCTACGAATCCGAACACGCCAGCCTGGCGCTGACTCACGATGAGGTGGTATCGGTGTTGCGCCATTTGCCGCCAGATCAGGCGGACCGTGTTGCTGGCCGCATCATTCAGCGTACCGGTGGCTGGTGCGCGGGCGCGCGCATGGCACTCCTGCAAAAATGTGACTGGTCGCAAAACCTGCAACCACAGCAGCGTGTCGACACTCTTCTGGATTATCTGCAGCACGAACTCTTCAGCAACCTGACGCCGGAGCAGGACGAGGCATGGCGTGTTCTGGCACACCTGCCACGGTTCAATGCGTCGTTGTGCGAGCATTTGTTCGGCCCCGGCGAAGGCGCCCGGCTGCTGCATGATCTGCAAGTGCTGGGCTGCTTTATCGAGCCATGGCAGGAGTCCGCCGATTGGTTGCAGGTCTTCCAGCCGCTGTCGCGAATCATGCAGGCGTCGCACTGGCCGTGTGCCCGCTCCTGGCACCGGCGCGCCTGTCAGTGGTTCACTGCGGCGCAGGATTGGCGAGCAGCGTTCGAGCAAGCGTTGTTGGCCGAGGAGTACGAAACCGCCGTCAGCCTGTTGCAGCATTTCAACTTCGAAGACTTGTTCGAGGACCAGGCGGTCGTCCTGCTGTTGCGCTTGCACAAGCAGCAAAGTCAGGAGCTGACCCTGATGACACCGCAGCTGGTCGGACTGGTCACGGGCGCCTTATTGTTTGCCGGGCGATTTCAACAGGCCGGGCAATGCATGGCCCATCTCGGCCGCTTCATGCCGCAGCCGACAGCGCAACTGGAGCAGCAACTCTTGGCCCGCTGGCAGGCGCAACAGGGTTGGCTTTGCCACCTGCAAGGGCAAATGGAGCCGGCCCGCGCCTGCTTTCAGGAGGCGTTGTCCGCACTGGCTGACGATGCCTGGCAGGCCCGTGTGATGTGCTTGTCGGGACTGACCCAGCAGGCGTTACTGTGCGGTGAACTCGATCAGGCCCACGCCCTCAACCGCGAAGCGCTGTGCCTGGCGCGGGCTCACGGCTCTTTGCTGTTCGAAGGGTTGCTTGAGCTTGATCATGCGCAATGGCTCGAGCAGCGAGGCGCGCCTTTGCGTGCGGAAAGCCTGCTGGTGGAGATCGAGCACTTGCTGCGTCAGCGCAGCATGGTGCCCACGCCGCTGCTCGGCCGTATCGCCCTGCGACGCGGACGACTGGCGCTGTGCATGGGACTTGAAGAGCAGGCTGCGCAGCTGTTCAGCCAAGGTCTCGGAGACTGCTTGCGCAGCCAGGACAAGCGGGTCCTGTATGGTTATCTGGGGCAGGCGCAGCTGGCCGGCAATCGCGGTGATTATGCCTGCGCTTTCGAACGCCTGCGCGAGGCCGAAAGGGTCATGCAGCAGCGGCAGATTCCCGATACGGTCTATCGCGGTGTTGTGTTGCAGGTCAGCAGCCAGTTCTGGTTGCAGCAGGGCCGACCGCATCTTGTCCAAGAAGCGTTGAGCCGACTGTTACGGCATTACCGGGGACCTTCTGCATTGCAGGCGCCACCCGCGACGTTCGAACTGATTATTCGCATCGAATACCTGCTGGCCTGCGCGAATGCGCAATCGGTCCCTGACGAAACCGCTCTGCCCACCATTGAACGATTGCTGAAACGCGCTCAGGCCAAGGGCATGTTGGCGGCAGAAACGGAGTTGCTGCTGGCCATCGCCCAGTTGGCCGAATTGCACGGAGACACGGTGGCGGCGCAGCAAGCTTTCCAGCGAGCCGCAATGCTGGCGGAGCGCTGCCGGTTGCAGCAAGCCATGCGCGAGTGGGAATTACGCCGAGGCAGCGCCGGCACTGGGTCTGGCAAGAAGGTTTCTGCCTGGCCACGGGATAACGATGATCAGGCGCCAGGCCTCAGTCGGCGCGAACGCGAAGTGCTGATGTTGATTGCTCAAGGGGCTTCTAATCAGCAAGTTGCCGAGCAACTGTTTATTTCATTACATACAGTAAAAACCCATGCGAGGAGGATTAACGGTAAGTTGGGTGTAGAGCGCAGAACTCAGGCTGTGGCGAAAGCCAAGTTGATGGGGATACTGGTTTAGTTTGCTGGGATGGAGTGGCTATAAATTATTTTCATTATATGTTGGCATGTTTTGTAATTTGTTCGCGCTTCATGTTGGCTGGAAAAGAAACTACCTTGCAATTATCAGCAGTGGCTGCACTTGCAGCTCTGGATAATCAAGTAAGGAAGGTTTGTGGTCAAGTTATATAAAAGTTTGATGCGTGGTTTTTTCGGTGAGCAGGTTACCTGGCCCGAAGAGTGGGAAAAGGCAACGCAGGCAAAAACAGATTTGTTCAAGATCATTGATTCCATGCCGAGCGTGCTGGATATTCTGCGCAACATCCTTGAAGGTGAATTGAAGCGTCTGGGCAAAACAGTTGATATCGACAAGGTCTATATCAATACGAATCCTGCTTTTCCTGCCGATGAAAATCGGCCCTCGGGCACTCTTTGGGATGTCACGGTCCATTGTCTGAATAACAATGTCAGCCCCGCTTACATCATGGGCGGTGATGGAGTGTTTTTTCTGCCGGATACGTTCAGTGAGCAATTCAGAGTCCAGGCGCTCAATACCATTGTTGTCGAAGATCTGATCGCTGCTGTAACTGCCGGACTGGACAAAACACTGCGAGCCGAGATCGCAAAGTTCTGGGCTGCGCCAGCGAAACCCGTCCATGCCGACAATGCACCGCTGTCGAACAAACAGGCTTTTATAGAAGCCTATGCGGTGGTCACCGGTGCAGAGTTGTCGCTGTCGGTCATGGCCAACAATTTTGACGCTTGGTTGGGCGAGCGATTCGCTCATCTGCTCGACGCAGATGGCGGTCGCGCAGCGTTTGAAGTCAGGCTGCAACCTGAACAGGATTACCAGCTGTCCCGTCAGCCTTGTTTCGTTCTGGACAACGCCGAGCGTGCGGATGCAGAAATGCCGCTGGTGAATGAGTCAACCTCTTATCTCCTGCATACGCCGGAAAACGGCTTTGAATTTTTTGAAAAAAATATCGATCTGCATAGCAAACTTCAGCAGCGACTGTCCCTGGGTGGAGACCAGATCCGGTATCTGAAAGCCGCGCAAAGTCCTCACGTCTTTTGTGTCGAGACTCACCTCAAGGGTCAGCTTGAAAGTGTTTCAGTCTTGATCGGTGGCCAGGAACAACTGGCCAAACCGCTGACTTCCATGCTGCAGGACAATCAAGGCCTGCAC
This sequence comes from Pseudomonas sp. Marseille-Q5117, assembly GCF_946901175.1. Taxonomy (NCBI): domain Bacteria; kingdom Pseudomonadati; phylum Pseudomonadota; class Gammaproteobacteria; order Pseudomonadales; family Pseudomonadaceae; genus Pseudomonas; species Pseudomonas sp. Marseille-Q5117. Next base: position 89,041 of record NZ_CAMPPP010000014.1, read on the forward strand.
GTGCTGCGTTACGGCATCGAAACCCGCTTCTATCTGCTTTGGGCTGCATTGAAACGCACCGATTGGCCGCTATGGCTGCATGCCGCAGGTAGCGATATGCAACAACGCTATAGCGAGCTTGAAGAGTCGCGGGATCAATACCAGGCTGTCTACTCAAACACGTTCGATGAATGTTTTTCATTCAAGGATTATGTAGTGCGCACATTCGCCGAATGGGCGGACAGGGTACTTGGTGAACAACTGGATCCGGAATCAATCAGTGTCCATAGCTCGTATAGTCTGCAAATTGCCGGACGGACCATCGAACAGGAAGAAACCCGGACGCTGACGGAATTTCTTGTTTTCGGTCTGCACGACACGGGTTACAAAGCGACTCTGACTATCATCGGCGCTCCCGCCGGAAGTCGGCTGACGGCAGTAGCGCTTGAGCAGTGGCTGGAAAATCGTAACCTGCGGCTGGAATTTACCGGCAGTCTTGCATACTCGCCCTCGGTGGCTTATCAAGAGGCTTATCGCAACTATCTCTTCAGTCAGATAGAGTTCGCGGCTTTTGTTGCTCGCCACTCCGGGAAACTGGATTCCACTGATGCGAATATCATCGCGCGGGCCATGGCCAATGATCCTGCGGTGACCGTTCAGGGAATGCGAATCCGATCCCAGGTGCCGGCGTTGAAAGAGGTTCTGATCATTTCGGCCCGAGAATATGTACCGTCGCTGATGTTGATCAAAACGCCTGCCGGTGAATTCGAGCTGCATAAATTTGCCGATATCTATGCGGCAAACCGCTGGCTGGAGTCGGGGTTGTCCGCCGATCGTGAGTACGCTGCATTGCTGATCCATCCGGACTATCTGCACGAAGCGGGTGAGTTGCTCGGCAGCGCTCGCACACAACTGAGCTATCGCTATACGCTCGATAGTCGACCGGTTGATCTCGGTCTGAATCCCAAAGCACAGCTGGCTGATTACGCAAATGCCGCTTACCGCGCCGAAGTTGCCTTGCACAAGGCCATTGCACCGGCCGGTTATCGGGCGCTTGGCTTCGAGGGCCGCAAACGCTATTCGCGTTTGAGCACCGAATTCAAGGCACTGTCCATGGTTGATGCGCGAGACAATGGTTTTCCGACATTCGAGCAATTCACTTATGACTCGGTGAAAGCTCAGATCGAAGACATTTTGCGTTCGCGTGGCAGTAACGTTTCGGTCAATCCCGACCAGATCATTGTGCAAACCGAAGACTTTCGTAAGAGCGTTACCGACGTTTTGCTTGAAGGACTCGCTTTTGAAGCGGCGCATCCGTCCTATGAAACGAAATTCAGCCCGAAATACTATTTGGTCAATGGCCATCCCATCGTTGAAAAACTGGATATCCGCGACCTGTCCTCGCTGTCGAAAACGTTCCGTCCCGGCGACAGATATACCGCGATGCTCAAAGAGCAATATCAGAACAAGGCGCATCCTGATTACTCATTCAAACGCGCTGTACACGCCCGGAAAATCCGCTGTGAGATGTACCGCAATGCGTTTGCCGACTTTACCAACGGCAGATTATCGACGGAGTCTTTCTCTGCTGTCCAAAGGGTTATCGATAACCTGAAAGAAAGTGGCGGTTATCAGTCGGTAGGGACCAGCACCGCCGAAGGCGACATGGGGCTGTATAAATTCAACATCGGCACGCTGGGTCTGACAGCTGCCGGGGACCGTACAGTTGGCGGCGTTTATATTTTTCGATTGAGGTTGTCGTCAGGTTTCTTTGACTTGCTCTATACGCCTGACGCGCCGGATCAAGTCAGCTTCCGGCCGATCGCTGAGTTCATTCCTTCGATTCGTTTTCGAGAAGGCCCGTTCAGGACCTACTACAGCGATCGGATACTGCTGATTGACCAGAAAGTGATCAATGATTACTTCGATAATCTGGTTGCAACGGTTGATGCTCGACCGGTCATTCGCACGCAGCAGCGTTCGTTACTGCCCGATCTGTTCACTTTCCACGACGAGCGAGTGCGCCGTGTATTGAGTGACATCGACGAACGGACCACCAGTCTCAACGAAATAATCGCCGGTGTGGTTTATGAAAACCTGTTGAAGGCCGCAAACATTGTCAGCCTGCTGGTGCCCCCCGTAGGCACTGTGGTGGTGGCTGTGCAGGTGATGAAAAGCATCTACGACGCGTCGCAGTCGCACCGACGGGGTGATTATTCCGCCGCGCTGGGGCATGTGCAGGATGTATTGAGCGGACTGCTGACATTGGGTCAGGCTGCAGCGGCGGGGGCGCCGGCTAAAGAACTTACCCGTGCGCAACGCTCCTTTCTAAGTCTGTTTGAAGACGCCCGCACGGTCGCGGAACTCGTAACGTATTACACCGGCCATGAAGACCCCGCCGATGAGCTGATCGGGTTCTTCAAGTCACTGATGCAAGAGGGTGACAGCGCATTGAGCAAGACCACGGTGCGGTGAGTCGTTTCGAGCGCACATTAGCATGACTTAACTTTCGTAACCCATGCGCCAACTCACGGCCCGCGTCGCAGCCAACAACCGCTGCGCCGCCGGGCCGTTTTCGTCGGCGTGGAACAGCGAGGTCGGGCCGACGATGGTCAGCACCGCAGCGATCTGTCCGACCGCGTTGAACACTGGCGCAGAAAGCGCATCCACACCCGGCATCAACAAACCATGCACGTGATGCAGACCGCGTTCGCGGATCTGTTCACACAGTGCTGCATAGGCTGTTTCATCCTTGAGCGGATGCCCCGCGACAGCGATTTCCTGCTCGCGCAATTCATCGGTTTCCCGGTGTGGCAGGTAAGCGCTGAACACCAGCCCGGTAGACGAACTGAGCAGCGGCAGCACCGAACCCAACTGCGTCACCACAGTTACCGCGCGCACCGCCGGTTCGATGTGCACAACGGTTGCGCCCTGATTGCCCCACACTGCGAGGAAGCAGGTTTCGTTGAGTTCGTCGCGCAACTCGGACAGCGGCAGGGCGGCGACTTTCAGCACGTCCATGCTGTTGAGTGCGGCCAGGCCCACCCGCAGCGCTTCGCGACCGAGGCCGTAATGGTTGGTGGCGGCGTTCTGTTCGGCAAATCCCGAAGCAATCAACGCCTGCAGATAGCGATGCACCTTGCTCGCCGGCATCTGCACGTGTTCAGCCAGACGCGACAGCGAAGTCGACGGTGACAACTCGGCCAAAGCCTTGAGGATGTCGGTGCCGACCTCGGCGGAGCGGACTTTCTGTTTGCCGTTGCTGTCGCTGGTTTTTTCCATGGGGCTGGCGGTTCCGGTTCGAATGGGCGTCTTTATAGCTTGACGCTGGATAGCGAGCAAATTACGTTATGCGTAATCAGATTACGATAATAACAACCCCGGCGTGCCGAGACCTCTGAGCCTGAGCGATGGGCCATTGCCGACTCCCTGTTCAGGAGGCTCCATGAACCTCGATTCAACCGCGCAGAACCTGGTTTACCAGTCCGGCTTCGGCAACGAATTCAGCACTGAAGCGTTGCCCGGCGCGCTGCCCGTTGGCCAGAATTCCCCGCAAAAAGCCCCGTACGGCCTGTATACCGAATTGTTCTCCGGCACCGCGTTCACCATGCCGCGCAGCGAAGCGCGCCGCACCTGGATGTACCGGATTCAGCCATCGGCCAACCACCCGGCGTTCGTCAAACTGGAACGGCAACTGGCCGGCGGACCGTTGGGTGAAGTGACGCCCAATCGCCTGCGCTGGAATCCACTGGAGCTGCCGACCGAACCGACGGATTTCATTGATGGCCTGGTCAGCATGGCCGCCAACGCCGGCGCCGAGAAACCGTCCGGCATCAGCATTTATAACTACACCGCCAACCGTTCGATGGAGCGGGTGTTCTTCAACGCTGACGGTGAAATGCTGCTGGTGCCGCAACTCGGTCGCCTGCGTATCGCCACCGAACTGGGCGTACTCGAAGTGGCGCCGCTGGAAATCGTCGTGCTGCCGCGTGGCCTGAAATTCCGCGTCGAATTGCTCGACCCGCAGGCACGCGGTTACCTCGCCGAGAACCATGGCGCGCCGCTGCGCCTGCCGGATCTGGGACCGATCGGCAGCAACGGTCTGGCCAATCCCCGGGATTTCCTTACCCCGGTCGCCGCCTACGAAAACCTGCAGCAACCGACGACTCTGGTGCAGAAATTCCTTGGCCAGTTGTGGGCCACCGAACTCAATCACTCACCGCTCAATGTGGTCGCCTGGCACGGCAACAACGTGCCGTACAAATACGACCTGCGCCGTTTCAATACAATCGGCACGGTGAGTTTCGATCATCCCGATCCTTCGATCTTCACCGTTCTGACCTCGCCGACCAGCGTGCACGGTCTGGCCAACCTCGATTTCGTGATCTTCCCGCCGCGCTGGATGGTCGCCGAAAACACCTTCCGGCCACCTTGGTTCCACCGCAACCTGATGAACGAATTCATGGGCCTGATCCAGGGCGAATACGACGCCAAGGCCGAAGGCTTCGTGCCCGGCGGCGCTTCGTTGCACAGCTGCATGAGCGCCCATGGCCCGGACGGCGAGACCTGCACCCGGGCGATTAACGCCGAGCTTGCACCTGCAAAAATCGATAACACCATGGCCTTCATGTTCGAGACCAGCCAGGTGCTGCGCCCAAGCCGTTTCGCCCTCGACTGCCCTCAATTGCAATCCAGTTATGACGCTTGCTGGGCCTCGCTGCCCGCCACGTTCGACCCGACCCGGAGATAACACATGACACAGAATTCCATCCCCCGCAGTTGGGTCGCTTCGGCCAACGGTCACAGCGATTTCCCCTTGCAGAATCTGCCGCTGGGCGTGTTCAGTCTCAACGATTGCAGTTCGCGCGCAGGCGTGGCGATCGGCGAGCACATCTTCGATTTGCAGGTGGCGCTTGAGGCTGGTCTGTTTGACGGCGTGGCGCGCAGTGCGGTGGAAGCCATGCATGGCGGACAGTTGAACGCGTTCTTCGAACTTGGCCGTGAGGCGCGGGTGGCCCTGCGCGAACGCCTGATCGAACTGTTCAGTGAAGGCAGTACCCTGCGCGGCAGCATCGAAGCGCAAGGCGCGAAAGTCTTGCCACTGGCTGCCGATTGCCAGATGCACCTGCCGGCGCGAATCAGCGATTACACCGACTTCTACGTCGGCATCGAGCACGCGCAGAACGTCGGCAAACTGTTCCGTCCGGATAACCCGCTGTTGCCGAACTACAAGCACGTGCCGATCGGTTACCACGGTCGCGCTTCCACAGTGCGAGCGTCCGGCACCGACGTGCGCCGGCCGAAAGGCCAGACGCTGCCGGCCGGCCAGACCGACCCGGTCTTCGGCCCATGTGCGCGTCTGGATTACGAACTGGAGCTGGGCATCTGGATCGGCCAGGGCAATGAGATGGGCGAGCCGATTGCCATCGGTGACGCTGCCGAGCACATCGCCGGTTTCTGCCTGCTCAACGACTGGTCGGCGCGGGATATCCAGGCCTGGGAATACCAGCCACTCGGCCCATTTCTGTCGAAAAGCTTCATCACCAGTGTTTCGCCCTGGGTGGTGACAGCCGAAGCGCTCGAGCCGTTCCGCACGGCACAACCGGCGCGTCCTGAAGGTGATCCGCAGCCGTTGCCGTATCTGCTCGACAAGCGTGATCAGGACGGCGGCGCCTTCGACATCGAACTGGAAGTGCTGCTGCGTACCGAAGCCATGCGCGAGCAGAACCTTCCGGCCCATCGCCTGACCCTGAGCAACACCCGCTACATGTACTGGACCGTCGCGCAAATGGTCGCGCACCACAGCGTCAACGGTTGCCAGTTGCAGGCTGGTGACCTGTTTGGTTCGGGTACTTTGTCCGGCCCGGAAAACGGCCAGTTTGGCAGCTTGCTGGAAATCACTGAGGGCGGTAAGAAACCGATCGAACTGGCCTCCGGCGAGGTGCGCAAGTTCCTTGAGGACGGTGACGAAATCATCCTGCGCGCTCGCTGCGCCCGCGAAGGTTTTGCCTCGATCGGCTTCGGCGAATGTCGCGGCACCGTGATCGCTGCGCGCTGACAGGAGCGGCTTATGGATCTCTATGGCTATTACCGTTCCACTTCATCGTACCGGGTGCGAATCGCACTGGCGTTGAAGGGCCTCGATTACCAGGCGCTGCCGGTCAACCTGATCGCACCGTCGGGTGGTGAACATCGGCAGCCGGCGTATCTGGCGCTCAATCCCCAGGGCCGGGTGCCAACCTTGCGCACCGATGACGGTGCGCTGCTGATTCAATCGCCGGCGATCATCGAGTATCTGGAAGAGCGTTATCCACAGGTGCCGTTGCTGCCGGATGATCTGCTGACGCGCGCGCAGGTGCGCGGTGTCGCGGCGGTGATCGGCTGCGATGTGCATCCACTGCACAACGTCAGCGTGCTCAATCGCCTGCGCCAGGCGGGGCAGGATGAAACGCAGGTGGTGGAGTGGATCAGTCACTGGATCAGCCAAGGGCTGGCGACGGTGGAGCAGTTGATCGGCGAAAGCGGTTTCTGTTTTGGCGAATGGCCGTGTGTGGCGGATGTGTATTTGATTCCGCAGTTGTATGCGGCAGAGCGGTTCAACGTCAGCCTGGAGGCGTATCCGAAGATTTGCCGTGTGGCTGCGTTGGCGGCTGAACATCCGGCGTTTATCAAGGCGCATCCTGCCAATCAACCAGACACCCCGTAATTCCTGTGGGAGCGAGCCTGCTCGCGAAGACGGCGTGTCAGTGGCCTTTCATTCAGCTGACACACCGCTTTCGCGAGCAGGCTCGCTCCCACACAGGTTTGTGTGGGCCTCAAGGATGGGGGCAAACCTGCAAAAAGCGGTCAATGCACGACGGAGTTGGGCGGCAGATGGCCGAGGCGTTCGGTCAGGCGCAGGCGCTGGATCGGGTCTTCGCTGAGCAATAACGCATGCTCCAGATCGAAGCGTTCAGCGTTCGGGCAATCCAGCCGTTGATACAGACTGGCCCGGGCCATGTAATCAGAGGCCTTCGCATCACCCAGTTCGAGCACTCGTTCTGCGTCGATCAGCGCGGCGATGTGATCGTCGTGGGTCAGATGCAATTGGCGCAGGTTGCGTGACAGACGCTGCAGCATCTGCACTGGCGTGGCCGTCAGCAGATGCTCGGCGCTGAGCTGCATGTTCGGCCCGTATTGGCGTTGCAACAGTTCGCGACAGTCGTTGGGGTACAAGCGTCGACCGCCGCAAGGGTCGAGCAAGTGGTCGGCGCCGGGTACCCGCAACAGGAAATGCCCGGGGAAGTTGACCCCGACCAAAGGAATCTCGAGGCCATGCGCCAGCTCCAGTGCGATCAACGCCAATGCCAGCGGCTGACCGCGCTGGGTGTGCAACACACGATGCAGCAGCGCCGCCTGCGGGCGCAGCGGCAGGAAATCATCCTGTGCGAAACCGAGATCGACCATGCGCCGCAACAGCGGTTGCGCCAGTTCGCTGACCGGCAGCATCGGCAAGCCATAGCTGACGCGTAGTTGCAGATCCTTGAAGGTACGCAACCATGCCTCGGGCTCGAGGGTTTTGTCGTGCTCGGCGCTTATCCACAGCGCAGCTTCCAGCAGGGCCGGCGGTGAACGATGCAGGCATTCGAAAAAGCGTTGGCGCGCACTCATCTGAATCTCCCTCCAATGCCTCGTTTTAGCCCCGTCCGGGTTGTTCGTCCAGTGCCGGGCGCGTTGAGCGCGAGTTATAGCGGCGCAACATTGTCCGCTCGGCGGCTCATGCCGGTGCGCACCAGCAATTTTCAGGGGCAAGCCTATACTGGCGTTCTACAAGAAGTGATTCGGGAGCCTGTCGATGTTCGCTCTCATGCAAAGCACTCGCCTGGAATCGCTGCACTTGAGCGTGGACCCGGTCACCGGGTTGAAGGCGGTCATTGCCATTCATGACAGTCGCCTGGGGCCAGCCCTGGGCGGCTGCCGTTACCTTGCCTATCCCAACGACGAATCTGCGGTCGAGGACGCCATTCGCCTGGCGCAAAACATGAGCTACAAAGCGGCGCTGGCCGGTCTTGCGCAGGGCGGCGGGGTGGCGGTGATCGTGCGCCCGGCCCATGTCGAGAATCGCGCCGCATTGTTCGAGGCTTTCGGCCGTTGCATCGAGCAGCTCGACGGTCGCTACATCACCGCCATCGACAGCGGTACGTCAGTGGCGGATATGGACTGCATTGCCCAGCAGACGCGGCATGTCACCAGCACTACCTCGGCAGGCGACCCGGCACCGCACGCGGCCATGGGCGTGTTCACCGGCATTCGCGCCACGGCGATGGCGCGTCTGGGCAGCGACAACCTCGAAGGTTTGCGCATTGCCATTCAGGGCCTTGGCAATGTCGGATATGCGCTGGCCGAGCAACTGCACGCGGCAGGCGCCGAGTTGCTGGTCAGTGACATCGACCACGGCAAGGTGCAACTGGCGATGGAGCAGCTCAATGCTCACCCGATCGCCAACGATGCATTGCTCAGCACGCCGTGCGACATTCTCGCGCCTTGTGGGTTGGGCGGTGTGCTCAACAGTCACTCGGTGTCGCAACTGCGCTGTTCCGCTGTGGCCGGTTCGGCGAACAATCAACTTTCCCATCTGGATGTGGCGGATCAACTGGAACGGCGCGGGATTCTTTACGCGCCGGATTATGTGATCAATGCTGGCGGGCTTATTTACGTTTCGCTTAAACATCGTGGCGAGGAGTTGCCGACGATTACGGCGCATCTGTCGAAAATCAGTTCGCGGCTGACCGAAGTCTTTGCCCATGCTCAGGCGGAAAAACGTTCGCCGGCGCGGGTGGCGGATGAGTTGGCGGAAAAGGTTTTGTATCGCTGAAAGCAAAAGATCGTCCGATCGCGGCCCGAGCCTTCGGCAGCTCCTGCACTCGAAATGCAGTAGCTGCCGAAGGCTCGGGCCGCGATCGGACGATCTTTCTGATTACTTCGGCGCTTTCGCTGCTTTGGCGGGCTTCGCCGGCGCCTCGTCAGGTTCTGCCGCTTCAGCTTTTTCGACAGGCTCGGCCGGCGCATTGATCAGCTCCGACAGCGCATCGGGCTGGCTCTTGAATGCCCGGGCGAACACATCGCGATTCTTCGCCATGTAGATCCCGGCTTCTTCCACTTGCTGTTCGGTCAGGGACGGAACGGCTTTTTGCAGCACATCGGCCAGATATTCGGCCAGTTCGAGCATTTTGTCATGACGATCAGCTTCGGCTTTATCCATGAACAAGCGCTCCAGATCTCGGCTGCTGCGGTATACCACTTCGACGGCCATTCACCACCTCACATGCCTTCACGTTAAGTTGTCTTGACGACTACTGTATCCATATACAGCGAAAAGGATAAGCGAATCCCTGCGCCATGGGTAGTGGCTTTTCAATGTAGACCGGATTTGGCGTTTGTCAGGGGACGGGGTGGCTGCTATTCGCGAGCAGGCTCGCTCCCACAGAAACTCCAGCGGTGCGACCAAACGCCACGGCGCGGGATTTGCGGCGGATCGCCATGATGCGTGGCCCTGAACCTGCATGAAAACCGTTGCAACAAGGCGCGCGCGCAAAACCGTCACGTGCGATACGCATCATCCGCCCGAAACGGGCTAAGGAAACTCATCGTGAAAATAAACTGGGCCGAGAAACTGCGGCGTAACGTGCATCAACTGGCCGAGTCCCTAGGCAACCTGTTTGTCGAAACCTTCCACTATCTGGCGCTGTTCGCCATCGGTGCGGTGACGGCGTGGGCGGCGGTGATGGAGTTTCTCGGCATGCTCGAAGTCGGGCACATCAAGATTGATGACATTCTGTTGCTGTTCATCTATCTGGAATTGGGCGCGATGGTCGGGATTTATTTCAAGACCAACCACATGCCGGTGCGCTTCCTGATCTACGTGGCGATCACTGCACTGACGCGCCTGCTGATCTCCAACGTCTCGCACCACAACCCGCCGGACATGGGCATCATCTACCTGTGCGGCGGCATTCTGCTGCTGGCGTTTGCGATCCTGGTGGTGCGTTACGCTTCGTCGCAGTTCCCTTCGGTGAAGATCGAGAACCCGCAGCGCAAGATCGGCACGGGTTCCAGCGAACATCCTGAAGTGGAGAAGGGCGAACTCTAAAGGCCCGCCGCCTGGCCGGGCTGGCCTTTGACCCGTGGCGGTGGCGGGGTGAGCCCGGCGCCGCTGGTCATGGCTTCGAGAATCGACATGGCGCTGTGGCCCTGTTCGATGGCGATGCCGAACTGGATGCTTTGTACCAGCCGTTTCAAACGCTCGGGATCGTTGCGCTGTTCGGCACTGATCATGCGCTTGGCCACGATGCGGCCGGCGTTGGACAGGGTCAGCATGATGCTGCCGTCCAGGCCCTGAATGCTCAGATTGATCTGATAGTCCGGCGCGAAGGCATCGGTAATGATTTGAAATGGGTTGTCCATGATGCGTCACCGCCTGATTGAACGTGCAGTTGTTGACCGGCCATGATCCGATTTGGTTCGCAACACCAGACCACTGGCATCTCGTTCGCTGAGGTTTGCAATGTCCGTTTGCCTCAAGGGTGATATAGCAAGGGGCATGCCGGAAAAATTGTCGAACAATAAACACGGCAAAAAAAACGGCGAGCCTCGGGGCTCGCCGTTTTTTGTGGCGCGTTTTCAGGGCAGGAATGAGCCGATGATCGCTGACAGTGCAGTCAGGCCGATCAGCACTCCACCCAGTTCACCGCCAGCCCGCCCCGCGAGGTTTCCTTGTATTTGTCGTGCATGTCGGCGCCGGTGTCGCGCATGGTGCGGATCACCCGGTCGAGGGAAATGAAGTGATTGCCGTCGCCGCGCAAGGCCATTTGCGTGGCGTTGATCGCCTTCACCGCCGCGATGGCATTGCGCTCGATGCACGGCACTTGCACCAGACCACCGACCGGATCGCAGGTCAGGCCGAGGTTGTGTTCCAGGCCGATTTCGGCAGCGTTCTCCAGTTGCTCCGGTGTCGCACCAAGGACGTCGGCCAGGCCGGCGGCGGCCATGGCGCAAGCCGAACCGACTTCGCCCTGACAGCCGACCTCGGCACCGGAGATGGAGGCGTTTTTCTTGCACAAAATCCCGACAGCGGCTGCGCCGAGAAAGAACGCGACGACATCATCGTCAGACGCATCCGGATTGAATTTCATGTAGTAGTGCAGAACCGCCGGAATGATCCCGGCGGCACCATTGGTCGGCGCGGTGACCATACGCCCGCCGGCCGCGTTTTCTTCGTTGACGGCGAGGGCGAACAGGTTGACCCATTCCATCGCCGACAGGGTCGAGCTGATCACATTCGGTTTGCCGATTTCCAACAGGCTGCGATGCAGTTTTGCCGCGCGCCGCGGTACTTTCAGACCGCCGGGCAGGATGCCTTCGTGGCGTAAACCTTGTTCGACGCACTCGCGCATCACTGACCAGATGTGCAACAGGCCCTGACGGATTTCGGCATCGCTGCGCCAGGCGCGCTCGTTGGCCATCATCAGTTCGGACACGCGCAGCTTGTGTTGTTTGCACAGGGCGAGCAGTTCGGCGGCGCTGGAAAAATCATAGGGCAACACCACGTCGCTGGTTGGCGCCACGCCAGATTCGGCTTCAGCCGCTTCGACGATGAAACCACCGCCCACCGAGTAATAGGTTTGCGCGAACAGCTCGGCGCTTTCGCCAAATGCGGTCAGCGACATGGCGTTGGGGTGGTAGGGCAGGCTCTCGTCGAGCAGCAGCAGATCGTGCTGCCAATCGAAAGCAATTAAACGTTGACCGGCGAGGGACAGTTGCCCGGTCTCGCGCAGTTGCTGGATGCGTGGATCGATGGTCGAAGGATCGATGCTGTCCGGCCACTCGCCCATCAGGCCCATGACCGTTGCGCGGTCAGTGGCGTGGCCAACGCCGGTGGCCGAGAGCGAACCGTACAGGCGGATCTGCACACGTCGCACATCATTGAGCAGATGCTGATCGACCAGAGCCTGGGCAAAGGTCGCCGCTGCACGCATCGGACCGACGGTATGGGAACTGGACGGGCCGATGCCCACTTTGAATAGATCGAAAACACTGATAGCCATGCTAAACCCTTACAAGCAATGGAGTAGGAATCGCTGCCATTTTTTGTCGGACAAGCGCAATGTCGGCGATACTGCCTGCCACGGTTCGAGGTGACCAACGAAACCTCCTAAGACAGCCTTTAGCAGGACTAAACAATGAGTCGTCAATTGCATGCCCAGACCTATGTCTGGCTGCAGGTGTTTGCCTGTGCCGCGCGGCACCTGTCGTTCACCCGTTGTGCCGAAGAACTGCACATCACCCCGGGCGCGGTCAGCCAGCAGATCCGCCAATTGGAAGAGCGCCTGGGCTTTCGCCTGTTTCATCGGCGCGCGCGTGGCGTTGAGTTGAGTGCACAGGGGCAGCGGCTGGCGATTACCGTCAATGAAGCGTACGGCAGCATCGATGCGGAATTGCGCCGGCTGGACGCCGGGATGATCAGCGGGACGTTGCGGTTGCGTTCGATCCCGTCGTTTCTTGGCAAGTGGCTGACCCCACGCCTGCCGCGTCTGCAGCAACGCTTTCCGGATATCCAGTTGCGCCTGGTGGCCGAGGACAGCAGCGTGCCATTGCATGAGGGTGATTTCGATCTGGCCATCGACCTTAACGACGGCAGCTATCCCGGATTGTTATCCACAGCCTTGCTCGACGAGCAGATATTTCCGGTGTGCGCGCCGAGCCTGCTGCGTGGGCGCCCGCCGTTGCACGGGCCGGCGGATCTGGTGCATTTCCCGTTGCTGCACGACATCACCGCCTGGCGTGGCAGTTACGAGTATGCGGAATGGGAGTTCTATTTGAATGCGATCGGCTTCGAGGGCGCCGATGTGCGACGCGGCCACACGTTCAACCGCAATCACCTGACCATCGAAGCGGCGATTGCCGGCATGGGTGTGGCGATTGCCCGGCGCACGTTGCTTAACGATGAGCTGGAGCGCGGCACGTTGATCGTGCCGTTCGGCTTGTCAGTACCCAACCATAAACGCTATGTGCTGCTGTATGCGCCGGGGGCGTTGAGCCATCCGGGCGTGCGTGCTGTGCATGATTGGCTGGTGGAGGAGGCGGGGATTTTTCGCAGTTTGCACCCGCTGAACGAGCAGCAGATGTGAGTAGATTTTTCTGCGGAGCGGGTCGACCCAACTCCCGACATTAACAGCGCCTCGCTCGGTTGTCCGGCTTTTTTTGCGAATGAATATTTTTCTTTTTTCAGGGGTTGAAATGTTCGCCGCTCGGGCCGATTGTTGTAACCAGGAGGTCAGGAAATTCACTTCAAGGCCTCCAGCGAGCTAGCTGAAATAAGGGATGAACTATGCAAATCCAAGTCAACAGCGATAACCATATTCAAAGCAGTAAGCGACTGGAGGAGTGGGTACGTACAACTATTGAGAGCACGCTCGACCGTTATGAAGAAGACCTGACCCGTGTCGAAGTCCACCTGAGCGACGAGAACGGCGAGAAACCAGGTCCCCATGACTTGCGCTGCCAACTGGAAGCGCGGCCAAAAGGCCACCAACCGATTTCCGTGACCCACAAAGCCGATTCGCTGGAACAGGCGATCGACGGTGCCGCCGAGAAACTCGAGCACAAACTGGATCATCTGTTCGGCAAACTGCGAGGTAAACCACGCGCCGCTGTAGTGCCATTTACCGGCAAGGCCAACGACAAGCTGTTGGCGGAAGAATTTGACGAGAATGAACAGGCAGCGATCAACAGTTGATGCGCTGATTTCACAAGTGACTAAGGAGAACGGGCCTGCTGATGCAGGCCCGTTTTTTTGTTTGTGGTGTTGGTGATTGCTCGCAGGGTTTAAGACCGTAGCCCCTCATCGGAACGCCGCCCGCCCAGCCCTCTCCCGAGGGAGAGGGGCCGACCGAGGTGTCTGGCGATATGCATCGACCTGAATCACCGAGTCGATTATGGCTTCAGTCTACCAGGTCGATAATGGGGCTATCCGGCCAAGTGGCTTTGCGAAAGACATCAACTTGAAATATCCGGATTCGGCGAAGCACTTGCAGGTAGGCGGCGAGCTGGAGCATCCCCCAATCTGTCCCCTCTCCCTCTGGGAGAGGGTTAGGGTGAGGGGCTTTTGATCTTCAATGGGTTGCGGTCAGAACGCCACCGACGTCTGCACATAAACCGTCCGCGGCTCCCCCACGTACTTGCCCTTGTTGTTGTCATCGAACGAGCGTGTGAAGTACTGCGTGTTGAAGATGTTCTTCACCCCCACCGCCACATTCAAATCCGACAGTTGCGGTCCGAAGTCATACCCGGCGCGGCTGCTGAACAGCATGTAGCCGGGGATCTTGCCAGTGCTGCCATCGGCGCTTTCCTTCGAAGTGTTGGCGTTGTCGGCGAACTGGTCGCTCTGGAAGCTGCTGTCCAGATTCAGCTTCCATGGCCCTTCGGTATAACCGACGCCAATCGTGCCTTTGTGTTTGGAGGAAAATGGCACGCGATTGCCTTTGTTCGGCCCGTCTTCGCGAATGGTCGCATCGACATAGGCATAACTGGCGTACACATCGAAACCGGCCAGCGCCGGGCTCAAGTCGTCGAGCGCGTAATTGACGCTGGTCTCGATGCCCTGATGGCGGGTTTCGCCGCGAGCGATCACCGAGTCGTTGGTCTGGTTGCTTTCGTACTGGTTGTCGAAGTTGATCAGGAACGCGCCGATTTCCGCGCGCAGGGCACCGTTGTCATAGCGCGTGCCGAGTTCCCAGGTGCGGGCCTTTTCCGGTTTCACTTCGCCGCTGCTCACGCGGTTGGGCATCTGGCTGTATTGCACGCTGCCGAACGAGCCTTCGGTGTTGGCATACAGGTTCCAGCTGTCGGTGAGGTGATAAAGCACGTTCAGCGCCGGCAGCGCGGTGTTGTAGTCGCCCTTGTATTTGACGTAGGTCAGGTTGTTGTTCTGTTGCGACTCGATCATCTCGTAGCGCATACCCGGGGTGATGGTCCATTTGCCGATGTCGATGCGGTCATCGACGAAGAATGCGTTGGCCTCGGTACCACCGCGAGTGTCGCGGTCGTTGCGGCTGCTGGTGGTCGGGTATTCGTTGGCGCTGATCGGCGTGCGATAACGCAGTTCGTGGCCGGCCTCGTTGATGTAGCGATAGCCGACGCCGACTTCGTGGCTGCTCGGACCGAGGTCGAAGCCTTGGGCGAAACGGGTTTCCAGGCCACGTACCCAGTACTCGCGCGGCGACAGCGAAAGGAATGTGCCCTGATCCAGATAACCGCTGCGCAGGGTTTTGGTGAAGAAGGTGTTGGCGGTGAATTCGCGGCGATCTTCCTGATAGCGATAGCCGAAGTTGAACATCGTGCGGCGCCCCCAGAACTGATCTTTCGGCCGCGTCGATTGATACGGATCGGCATCGTAATCGGCGACGTTGAGACCGCCGGGCATGTCGGCCTTGCCTTCGTAATACTGGGCCATGGCGTTGAAGCTGTTGGCCTCGTCGAGCTGATATTTGCCCTTGAGGATCAGGTCGTCGATCTCGGTATCGCTGTGTTCGCGCCAGTCACCGCCACGGGTGCCGGAGTACAGCAGCGCACCACCAAGGCCGTTGGCGTTGGTGCCGCCGGCCAGCAGATTGGCGCTGGTCTTGAAACCGTCGTGGCTCGACGATGGGCTGGTTTCGGTCTGGAAACCACCCTTGACCGTTGGCTCGTCCGGAATCGCCCGGGTCACGAAGTTGACCACGCCGCCGACGTTCTGCGGGCCGTAACGTACCGCACCGCCGCCACGCACCACGTCCACCGCATCCATGTTGCCCATGCTGATCGGCGCGAACGACAACTGCGGCTGACCATACGGCGCGAACGGTACCGGGATGCCGTCCATCAATACTGTCGAGCGCGCGGCCAGGCGTGGATTCAAACCACGAATGCCGAAGTTCAGTGCCATGTCGTGGCTGCCGGTGCCCTGTTCTCCGGCGCATTCACACCGGGGATGCGGTTGAGCACATCGCGGGCCTGGGTCGCGCCCTGGCGTTCGAATTCTTCGCGGCGGATCACATCACGCGCCCCGGGGTGTTCGAAGACATTGATCTGCGCCGCATCGCCGAGCCAGTCGCCGACTACGGTCGAGGTGCCCAGCTCCAGCGCCGCGTCAGCCAGCGGTTGCAGGCTGAAGGCATTGTCGCCTTCGGCGCGGGCTTGCAGGCCGGTGCCTTCGAGCAGGGCATCGAGGCCTTGTTGCGTCGTGTAATTGCCCTCCAGACCACGGCTCTGCACACCGCTGGTGACTTGCGAGCCAAAGGAAATCAGCACGCCGGCTTCACGGCCAAACTGGTTCAGCGCGGTTTCCAGCGACGCCGGGGCGATGTGATAAACCTTGGTCTCGGCGCCCAGCGCAGCGGGCAGGGCGGTGAAACTCAGGCTGGCGCCGAGCAGAAGATTGCGCAGGCTGCGGGCCAGTGGCGTAAGACGGGTGGGCTGCATGTGGATGATCCTGAGAAGGTGGAATCAAGGGGGCTTTCCTTCTCTGTCACGCCAGATCTGAAAAACGGCTCATTTATTTTTTCAGAATCAAAAGATCGCAACCTTCGGCAGCTCCTACAGAAAAAACGCATTCCAAATGTAGGAGCCGCCGAAGGCTGCGATCTATTGATCTTGCTTTCTAAACCCGCGCTTCGACGCTCACCCAATAACGGGTAAAGCGCTTCACTCTGACCGGCAGACTGATCTGCAACAGGTCGAGAATCCGCTCGCTGTCATCCAGTGGATACGTCCCGGAAATCAGCAAATCGGCAACCTGGCTGTCGCACCGCAGCTGCCCGCGCCGGTAGCGGCCAAGCTCCTCGAGGAAGTCGCCGAGGCGCATATGGGCGGCGACCAGCATGCCGTCAGTCCACGCACCGCTGTTGGCGTCCAGGGGTCTGGGTTCGCTGACGGAGCTGGCAGTGAAGCTCAACTGCCGCGCGACCGGCAGCAGCAGGGGCGCGCGCTGGCTGGCGATGAGTTCGACTCGTCCTTCGAACAGGGCGATCTGTGTGCGATCAACAAACTGCCGCACATTGAAGCGCGCACCTTGGCTTTTCAGCACGCCGTGTGCCGTGCGGATCTCGAACGGATTTGCAGCGCTCAACAGCATTTCGCCCTCGAGCAGACGAATCAACCGCTGCGCACCATCAACATCAACCGAGCTGGCGGTATTGAGCTGTAACGAATCGGCACCGCCCAAGCCGATCTTGCGCCGCTGGCCGACCGGCGTGCGGTAATCGGCGAGCAGCGACGGCAACGGCGTGTGCTCGCGCATGCCCCAGGTCGCCGCTGAGCCGGCACCGAGAATCAGCAACATTTTCAGCGCCTGACGGCGGCTGCCGGACTTCGGTCCGTTCAACGCCGCGTGGGCCAACGGCGACGACACGCCGCGCAAGCGCTGGTTGACCCGTTGCATGTGTTCCCACGCCCGGCGGTGTTCGCTGTGTGCATCCAGCCATTGTTGCCAGGCCTGTTGCTGGCGTGGGGTCAGCGTGCCCTGCTGCATTTCCAGCAGCCAGTGCACCGCCTGTTCGGCGACCTGCGCGGAAAATTCCGGCACACGATTCATAAAGCGAAATAGCAGCGCATGGCCGCTTTGTTCAGATGGCGTTTGACCGTGGCCACCGAGATTCCCAGTTCTGCGGCGATCTGTGGATAAGTCAGACCATCGACCTGAGCGAGCAGGAAAGCGCGTTTGATCTGGCGCGGCAAGCCGTCGAGCAGCTCATCGAGTTCGATCAACGTCTGCAGGATGATCGCTTTGTGCTCTTCCGACGGCGCGACCATCTCAGGCATCTGCGCCAGTGTCTCGAGGTAGGCGCGTTCCACATCCTGGCGCCGGTAATGATTGAACAGCACGCGCTTTGCCAAAGTGGTGAGAAAGGCGCGCGGTTCGATGATCACCGCTGGCTCGCGAGCGGTCAGCACCTTGATGAACGTGTCCTGAGCCAGATCCGCCGCGCTGTCGGGGCAGCCGAGCTTGCGCCGCAACCAGCCGGTGAGCCAGCTGTGATGAGCATGGTAGAGCGATTCGACGGGATGGGCGGGCGGCAACGAAATGACTCCGGACGCAAAACTTGCGTAGAGAACGTGCATTAGAGAACAAGAACGGTTCGCATTGTAGAGGCTGGCGACAGTGTCCGGCAATCAGATGCTTTTGCGTATGAGAATATTTATCATTAATATTGCTCGCCTGTAGATTCGGCTTGTCGGCCGAACGTTTTTCGTTTCAGGGTCGAAACATGAAAGGCAAACTCGCCACCCTTCCCATGTCCTATCGTCTGGCCGTCACTTCGCGAGTGCTGGCGGCGATTTTCGGCGGCTATCTGGTGGCGGCGCTGGCCAGTGTCACCCTGACGTTGTGGCTGCCGCTGAACCGCGCCGAAGCGGTGGTCACTGGCATGACCGTGTCCTTTCTGGTCTATCTGGTCGCGGTGCTCTGGTGTTTTGCCTGCCGCAGCGCGTGGTCGGCGTGGGTCGGCCTGTTGGTGCCGAGCGTGATTCTCGCCACCGTTTCCGGTGCCGCGCGCGGTCTGGGGCTGGCATGAAAGAGGGCTTCCGGCAGGCGATGGCATGGCTGCACACCTGGGCCGGGCTGGTGTTCGGCTGGTTGCTGTTCGCGATTTTTCTCACGGGAACGCTTGCTTACTTCAAAGACGAAATCAGCCACTGGATGCAGCCGGAAATTGCGGCGCATTCGCTTGATAGCGAAGCGAGCCTGGCGCTGGCGCAAGATTATCTGCAGCAACACGCCGCCGGTGCCTCGCGCTGGCTGATCGATTTGCCCGATGCCCGCGACCCCGGTCTGACGGTGCGCTGGCAACAGGCGCCGGGCAACCCCGGCGAGCGCGGCCGCTTCGAATCCAGAACCCTCGACGCTCAGACCGGGGCCGAGGTACAGGGCCGCGAAAGCATGGGCGGCGAGTTCTTTTACCGCTTTCACTTCCAGTTGCAGATGCCTTACCCGTGGGGCCGCTGGCTGGCGACCATCGCCGCAATGGTGATGTTCGTTGCACTGATCAGCGGCATCATCACCCACAAGAAAATCTTCAAGGACTTCTTCACCTTCCGCCCGCGCAAGGGCCAGCGTTCCTGGCTCGACGGGCATAACGCCGTGGGTGTGCTGGTGCTGCCGTTTCACTTGATGATCACTTACAGCAGCCTGGTGATTTTCATGTCGATGGTCATGCCGGCGAGCATCGTTGCCTCTTACGGCAGCGACGTGCGCAAGTTCTACGACGAAGTCTTTCCCGCCTCGAAGACGCCCGAGCGCGCCGATGTCGCCGCACCGCTGACCGCCATGGCGCCGCTACTGGCCAAGGCCAGCGAGCAGTGGTCGGGCGGCCACACCGCGCGCCTGTCGGTGAGCAATCCGGGCGATGCCAGCGCCACGGTGGTGCTGTCCCGCGCGGGCGATCGGGTGGTGCATGATTTCGGCCGGGCGGTGACGTTCAACGGCGTCACCGGACAGCTTCTGAGCAGCCCCCCCGATCAACCCATGGCGATGGCGGTGGGTGGCGCGTTTTACGGTTTGCACATGGGCCATTTCGCCGGGCCGCTGTTGCGCTGGCTGTATTTCATCTGCGGACTGGCTGGCACGGCAATGATCGGCACCGGGCTGGTGATCTGGCTCGGCAAGCGGCAGCTCAAGCACGCTAAAAGTGCGGCGCTGCCTCTCGAATTGCGCTTGGTCGAGGTGCTGAATATCGCCAGCATGGCCGGGCTGGTGTCAGCGGTGGCGGTGTTCTTTTTGGCCAATCGACTGCTGCCGGTGAGTCTGGCGGGGCGGGCCGACTGGGAAGTGAATGCGTTCTTCATAGCCTGGGGCTTGAGCGTGGTGCACGCGGTTTTCCGTCCGGGGCGCAAGGCCTGGATCGAACAGCTGACGCTCGGCGCTGCGCTGTTTATCGCGGTGCCGCTGATCAATGCGCTGACCACACCGTGGAATCTTGGCGCGACCCTGATGCAGCGCGACTGGGCACTGGCCGGATTTGATCTGACGTGTCTGGCGACGGGGCTTTTTCTCGGCTGGGCTGCGCGCAAGATGCAGCGTACGGGCGACTCCGTCAGCGTTCGCAAAGCAAGTCCTTCGCCTCGCTCGATCACAGTCGAACAGGGGGCCAACTGATGCTGCTGGTCCTGTTGCTCACCTATGCCGGCTTCACCGCGTTGTGCCTGTCGATGCCACGTCATCACGCCGAATTGCTCGGCGCCAAACCGTCGACGCGCCGCCGTCAGGGTCTGGCGCTGGCGGGATGGCTGTTGCTGGCGCTTTCGCTGTGGGCAGCGGTCGCGGCCAGTGGCTGGAGTTTCGGTCTGGTCGACTGGTTCGCGGTGCTGATGCTCAGCGCTTTGGCATTGGTGCTGTTGCTGCCGTATCGCCCGCGTCTGGCCATGGCCCTGGCCGGCTTGAGCCTGTTGGCCAGCCCGGTTGCCGCCTGGGCGCAGTGCTGAAGTGCTGATCGGTCTGCCACCGGAATCGCGTGACGATGAAGCACGTGGCGCGCGTGCGCATTTTCTCCAGGTGTTTCTGTCCCAGCGTGCGCAAATGGAGGCGCTGGTGAACCGGCGCGTCGGTTGTCGGGCGACGGCGGCAGATCTGGTCCAGGACCTTTTTTTGCGCTTCTGGCGGAGGCCGCTGGTCCAGGTCGAAGAGCTCAGCACCTATCTGCTGCGCTGCGCCGGCAACATCGCCATCGATCATTTGCGCAGTGAAGGCACGCGCACGCGCGTCAACGAAGGCTGGCAGCCAGACGAACCCGACAGCCATGGCAGCGAACCCCAGGCCGCACTCGAAGCCGGCAATGATCTGCGCCACGTCGAAGCAGCATTGCGCGCCTTGCCCGAACGCACGCGGCAGATCTTTCTGCTCAATCGCATTCACGGGCGCAAGTACGCCGACATCGCCAAGGCCATGGGCCTGTCCCAAAGTGCCGTGGAAAAACATATGATGCGCGCCCTCGAGGCCTGCAAGGCCAGCCTGCGCGATCCCGCGCCACGTCTGCCAGGGAAAGCACCGTGAAGCCATCCGATCCGATCACACCGACGCCGACCCAGGAACAGGCCGCGCTGGCCTGGCTGAGCCTGTTGCATGACCGCCCGAGCACTGGCGATCAACTCACCTTCAGCCAATGGCTGCGCGCCGATCCGGCCCATGCCGAAGCGTATGCGCAGGCGCAGGTGATCTGGGAACTCAGCGAAAGCCCCGCGCGCACGCTGGCCGATGAAGATGCGCTCGCGCTGCAAGGTTATCTGCGGGCGATGGATGCCCCGCGTCGTTCGCCGATGTTGCGTTGGTCAGGCGCGCTGGCGCTGGCCGCGTGTCTGCTGTTGATGGTCAGTCTCGGCACGGGGTGGCAGGCGCAGCGTTGGCTCGACGATCTGCGCGCCGATCACGTCTCGGCGCCTGGGGAAATTCGCACGGTGACACTGGCCGATCAGTCGCGAGTGACGCTGGATGCCGATAGCGCGATTGCCGTGGATTTCAGCCACGGTCAGCGCCGCGTGCAGTTGATTCGCGGCGCTGCTTTCTTCAGCGTCACTCACACTGGCGATCCGTTTGTGGTGGCGGCGGAGCAGGGCGAGGCGCGGGTGCTCGGCACCCAGTTCGAAGTGCGCCGGCAACCTCATGGCGCGCAAGTGACGGTATTGTCCGGACGTGTCGCGGTGACGGCGGATGAGCATGGCCAACAACAGATTCTCACGGCCGGCCAGCAAGTTGCCTACGCCGACGGCACTGCGGAAAAACTGCATGCCGTGGACAGTGAAGCGCAACTGGCCTGGCGTCAGGGTTGGCTGACCTACTACAAGACCACGCTGGCCGATGTCGTCGAGGATCTGCGCCGCTATTACCCGGGGCGGATTGTGCTGCTCAACGATGAGCTGGCGGCGCGCAAGGTCAGCGGCAGCTTTCCGAGCAAGGACCCGCAGGCGGTGCTCAATTCGTTGCAGGGGGTGTTGGGGTTTGACCAGCATCGGGTGTTGGGGCAGCTGATTATTTTGCGCTGAGGCTGCCGGCCTCTTCGCGAGCAGGGAACGCATTCCAAAGGTGGGAGCGAGCCTGCCCGCGAAGGCGTCAGCCCAGGCAACAAATTCCCCGAAAAATATTTTCAAATTAAAGGTGAGGTAACCCCCAGTGCCATCCGTGTAGTGACTGAAACTGCGAGCCATTCGCATCCGTTGCGGTTCTACACAGGTCATTGAGCAATGAAGTCCAGGGCAAAATCCGGTTCGGTCAAACAGTGGTTGGGCATGTCGGCGCTGAGTTTTTCCGCGTTGGCATTGCTGCCGATGAGTATCGCGCTGGCGGCAGAAGCGGTGAGCAATCAGGCGCAACAGCAATTCAATTTTGCCCTCGCCGCCAAACCACTGCCGCAAGCCCTGAGCGACTTCAGCCGTGTGACCGGGCAAAGCGTGGTCTACACCGACGAAGCGCCGTACGGCCTCAATGCTCCGGCAGTCAACGGCCAGATGAGCGCCGAACAGGCCCTGCAACGCCTGCTCGGCAACTCCGGCCTGAGCTTTCGCCGCACCGACAGTCACACGTTGGCGCTGGAGCCGATGCCGACCGCAGGCGCGCTCAACCTCGGCGCAACTACCATCACGTCCACGCGCGACGAATCGATGAGTTATCAGCCGCCGGAATCCAGCTCTGTGATGCGCTCATCGGCGTCGCTGCAAGAAATTCCGCAGACGGTCAATGTCATCCCGGCGCAGGTCATTCGCGATCAGGCGCCGCGCAATCTCGACGACGCGCTGGCCAATGTCAGCGGCATCACCCAGGGCAACACCTTGGGCAGTACCCAGGACTCGGTGATGACTCGCGGCTTCGGCGACAACCGCAACGGCTCGATCATGCGCGACGGCATGCCGCTGGTGCAGGGCCGTGGCATGAACGCGACTGTAGATCGCGTCGAAGTGCTCAAGGGCCCGGCCTCGTTGCTCTATGGGATTCAGGATCCGGGTGGCGTGGTCAACCTGGTCAGCAAGAAGCCGGAACTGACCCAGTACAACGCCGTGACCGTACGCGGTTCGACCTACGGTGACGGCAAGAATGGCAGCGGTGGCGCCTTCGACAGCACCGGCGCGCTGGGCGATTCCGGCTTCGCCTATCGCATGGTTGTCGATCATGAAGACGAAGATTACTGGCGCAACTTCGGCACCCATCGCGAGACGCTGATCGCACCGTCGCTGGCCTGGTACGGCGAGCGCACCAAGCTGCTGTTCGCCTACGAGCACCGCGAGTTTCTCACACCGTTCGACCGTGGCACCTTGATCGATCCGCGCACCAATCATCCGCTGGATATCTCGCGCAAGCAGCGTCTCGATGAGCCGTTCAACGACATGGAAGGGCGCTCGGACCTCTACCATTTCGAAGCCGACCATGAACTCAACGACGACTGGAAAGCCCACTTCGGCTACAGCTGGAACCGCGAAACCTACGACGCCAGCCAGGTGCGCGTGACGTCGATCGACACCAACAAAGGCACACTGACGCGGAGCATGGACGGCACGCAAAACGCAATCAGCACTGACCGTTTCACCACCGCCAGCCTCGAAGGCAAGGTGAATGTACTGGGCATGCAGCATGATCTGGTGTTCGGCGTCGACGACGAATATCGCAAGATCTACCGCGAGGATCTGATCCGGCAGAAAAGCCTGACCACGTTCAGCTATCTCAACCCGGTGTATGGTCGCGAAGTGATGGGCACTACGGTGAGTGCGCCCGACAGCGCGCAGACTGACAAACTGCGCAGCGACTCGCTGTTCCTGCAGGATTCGATTCACCTCAACGAGCAATGGATTCTGGTCGCCGGCGGACGTTTTCAAGAGTACGACCAGTACGCCGGCAAAGGCGTGCCGTTCAAGGCCAATACCGACAGCAATGGGCAGAAGTGGGTGCCGCGCGCAGGGCTGGTGTATCGCTACACCGACGCCTTGTCGTTCTACGGCAGCTACACCGAATCGTTCAAACCCAACTCGACCATCGCCCCCCTGAGCGGCAGCAGTACCGTGCTCGACGGCAGCATCGCGCCAGAGGAAGCCAAGTCGTGGGAGCTGGGTGCGCGGCTGGATATGCCCGGCAGCATCACCGGCAATATCGCGTTGTTCGACATCAAGAAACGCAACGTGCTGGTGGCCAACTCCGAAGGCCCGACAACGATTTACAGTGCGGCAGGCGAGGTGCGTTCACGCGGGCTTGAAGTTGACCTGGGCGGGCAGCTCAGCGAGCGCTGGAACCTCATCGGCAGCTATGCCTACACCGATGCCGAAGTCACCGAAGACCCGGAATACAAAGGCAAGCGCCTGCAAAACGTAGCGAAGAATTCCGGCTCGCTGTCGGCGGTGTATGACTTCGGCAATGTGTTTGGCGGCGATCAGTTGCGTGTCGGTGCCGGTGCCCGGTACGTCGGCGAGCGTGCCGGCAACGCGGTGAATGATTTTGACCTGCCGAGCTACACCGTGGCGGATGCGTTTGCCACTTACGACACCACGGTTGAGGGGCAGAAGGTCAAGTTTCAGTTGAACGTGAAGAACCTGTTTGATCGCACCTATTACACCTCGTCGGCGAGCCGCTTCTTTGTGTCGATGGGGGATTCGCGGCAGGTTTCGCTTTCCAGCACTCTGGAGTTTTGAGGCAAGATCAAGAGCCCCTCACCCTAGCCCTCTCCCGGAGGGAGAGGGGACTGACCGTGGGATATTCGAGAGCTACACCGACCTGAAAGTAATGCTTGGAATCCATAATCGATGCGATTTTTCAGGTCGATGTACACCGCAAGACACCTCGGTCGGCCACCTCTCCCTCCGGGAGAGGGCTGGGGTGAGGGGAAAAGGGCTCAACGCAAAAATGCCTGCCGATACTCGCCGGGCGTCCCGCCCAAAACCTGCCTGAACCGATTGGTAAAATGGCTCGCACTGGCAAACCCGCATGCCAGCGCGATCTCGCCCAGCGGCAGCGCCGTGCCGCGCAACAATTCCCGCGCCCGGCTCAAGCGCCGCGCGAGTACATATTGATGCGGCGGTAGGCCGAAACTGATGCGGAACATGCGCGCGAAGTGGTATTCCGACAACGCACATAATCCCGCCAGTTGCCCGAGGCTGATCGGCTCGACCAACTGATTGTCGATGAACTCCACCAACTGCCGCCGCTGATGCGGCGCCAGTCCGCCCTTCAAGCGCAAGCCCTGACGCGCACCTACCTGGCTGAGCAGCGTGTGGCTGATCAGTTCATGGGCGAGGCTGCTGGTCAGCAAGCGCTCGGCCGGCTCTTGCCAGTTCAGATTCAGCAATTGCCGGAAGCGTTGCGCCTGCTGCGGATCTTCGAGAAAAGTCTGCTCGCGCAACTGCATCTCGCGCGGTTCGCGATCGAGCAAAGTCACGCAACCGAGGGCGAATTGTTCGGCGCTGAAATACAGGTGCGCCAAGCGGATGTCGCCATTGATCACCCAGCCCGATTCGTGATCGGCCGGCAGGATGCACAACTTGTCCGGCCCGCCTTTGCGGCCCGGCTGGCCACGACGGAATGTGCCGGTGCCGCCGGCGACGTAGCACGACAGCGTGTGATGACTTGGCGCTTCGTATTCCTGGGCATCGTGGTGGTTGGTCCACAAGGCCGCAGACATGCCGTCACCGAGCTCGGCGCTGTGCACAAGGCGTGCATTCGGCGAGCGGTTGAGGGCTTGAAAGACTTGCAGGGTATCGATAGCGGCCATGTTCGGTTCTCTCCAACGCCTTGCATCCTACTCCGTAGACGCCGCCCTGCCAGCCTGCCGCCAGACAAAAGCGCAAGATTGTGCAAGCGTCGGAGGCTGCCCGAGGCAGACACTCAAGGCCTGTTTAAGGAGTGTGCCATGAACCTGTCGTTGTACCTGCTGACCGTGCTGATCTGGGGCACCACCTGGATTGCCTTGAAATGGCAATTGGGCGTGGTCGAAATCCCGGTGTCGATTGTCTATCGCTTCGGCCTCGCCGCGTTGGTGTTGTTTGCGTTGTTGCTGCTCAGCCGACGCCTGCAACCGATGAACCGCCGTGGGCATTTGATTTGTGTGGCTCAAGGGTTATGTCTGTTCTGCGTGAACTTCATGTGTTTTCTGACCGCCAGTCAGTGGATTCCAAGCGGTCTGGTGGCGGTGGTGTTTTCTACGGCAACGTTGTGGAACGCCTTGAATGCGCGGGTGTTCTTCGGCCAGCGCATTGCGCGCAATGTGTTGCTGGGCGGTGCGTTGGGGCTGTCGGGTCTGGGGCTGTTGTTCTGGCCGGAACTGGCCGGGCATCAAGCCAGCCCGCAAACCCTGCTCGGCCTTGGATTGGCGTTATGCGGCACCTTGTGTTTTTCCGCCGGCAATATGCTCTCGAGTCTGCAACAGAAAGCGGGATTGCGACCGCTGACCACCAACGCCTGGGGCATGGCCTACGGCGCGGCGATGCTGACGGTGTGGTGTCTGATCAAGGGCATACCCTTCGACATGGATTGGTCGCCGCGTTACGTCGGGGCACTGTTGTATCTGGTGATTCCCGGCTCGGTGATCGGCTTCACCGCGTACCTGACGCTGGTCGGGCGCATGGGCCCGGAGCGGGCGGCTTACTGCACGGTGCTGTTCCCGGTGGTGGCCCTGAACGTGTCGGCGTTTGCCGAAGGTTATCAATGGACCGCACCGGCGCTGGTCGGGCTGGTGTTGGTGATGCTGGGCAACGTGCTGGTGTTTCGTAAACCGAAAGTGCTGTTGTCTGCGGGTCAAGGGAAGTTGGCTTGATAAAGCGAGCGCTGGGTTTCAGCGCTCAACTTTCAAAGTGATGTAGATCATCACCGGGAAGATGAAGTCGACAATATGCCTTGCCCAGTCCTTGGCATTCCATGATAGCGAAGTGTCCATGTCGAACCACTCGACACCTACAGTTTGTAGACAAACGTAATAAATGAAAATGGCGACCAATATGCCCATGATCGAAAACTTCTTGGCTTCATGGAATGCCGCTGGCGATGCATCGATGTAGCGATACAACTGGTAAGTACCGATCAGGCAAAGCACGGTATAGATGACTTCCATGGTGATGATGAACCAGTAGATCCGGTGATGGATCATCGGCGAATCGATCGCGCGGTACATGATGTTTTCACTGGCGTTGGTGGTGTCCATGCTCAGGATATGTGCAACGTAAGTGTAGTTGGACTCATAGTCAGTGAAGTTATGAATCATCACCAGCAAGCCAAAGAAACTTATATAAGCCATCAAGATGACTTTGCTGTAACGAATGAGTTTGGCGGTGGTCAGGGTGTTCACGGGATTGGCTCTCCATGGCAATTAATCAATAAGTTGATAAGTTGCGAGAGCTTATATTGCTGTTGCTGGGTCCGGCGTTTTTGTTCGGTTGCAAGTTATGTAAGGTGAAGGCCGGCGCAATGTTGCGCCGGCCTTTTTTTCAGCCGCGCCAGACTTGCGGGTTGACCAGATCCTGCGGCCGTTCGCCGAGCAGGGCGCTGCGCAGGTTGGTCAGTGCGCGGTTGGCCATGGCTTCACGGGTCTCGGTGGTGGCCGAGCCGATGTGCGGCAGGGTCACGGCGTTTTTCAACTGGAACAGCGGCGATTCGGCCAGCGGTTCTTTTTCATAGACGTCCAGCCCGGCGCCACGGATGCGGTTGTTTTGCAGGGCTTCGATCAGTGCCGGTTCGTCGACCACCGGGCCGCGCGAGATGTTGACCAGAATAGCGCTCGGCTTCATCAGCGCCAGTTCACGATGGCTGATCAGGTGGCGGGTCTTGTCGCTCAACGGCACTACCAGGCAGACAAAATCGGCTTCGGCCAGCAGCTCATCGAGGCTGCGGAACTGTGCGCCGAGTTCCTGTTCCAGTTCGGTCTTGCGGCTGTTGCCGCTGTAGATGATCGGCATGTTGAAGCCGAAGCGCCCGCGGCGGGCGACGGCGGCGCCAATGTTGCCCATGCCGACAATGCCGAGGGTCTTGCCGTGCACATCAGTGCCGAACAGCGGGGCGCCGACGCTGGCTTGCCATTGGCCGGCCTTGGTCCAGGCGTCGAGTTCGGCAACGCGGCGGGCGCTGCTCATGATCAGGGCGAAGGCGAGGTCGGCGGTGCTTTCGGTGAGCACGTCGGGGGTGTTGGTGAGCATGATCCCGCGTTCGTTGAAGTAGTCGAGGTCGTAGTTGTCGTAGCCGACCGAGACGCTGGAGACCACTTCGAGTTTTGTCGCGCTTTCCAGTTGTGCGCGGCCGAGTTTTCGGCCGACGCCGATGAGGCCGTGGGCGTGGGGCAGGGCTTCGTTGAACTGGGCGTTGATGTCACCGGTCTTGGGGTTGGGGACGATGACGTCGAATTCTTCTTGCAGGCGTTCGATCATGGGCGGGGTGATGCGGCTGAAGGCCAGGACTGTTTTTTTCATTGGGCTTGGGCTCGTCGGGGCTTGATTGCAAGCACGCTAACATTTTCTCGCTCGGGTTGTCTTGGCGGCCTCTGGGCCGACCAGGTTCTTGGGGTTTTGGGTGAATATCCGTTTCTTCGGGTGTTGCGGCTGGCGGTTTCGCCCTTACGGCGACTCACTTTTTTTACAAACGCCTAAAAAAAGTAAGCAAAAAAACGCTTGCTCCTACGTTCGGCCCTCGCAGGCTCGGGTCCCTTCGCTCCGGGATCGATCCGGGCGCAGCGGCTACGGTTTGCTTCGCTGCACCTCCTTCCGCTGTGTCTGGCTGCGCCAGACGGTCGCTGCGCTCCCACGCCCGGATCAATCCCTCCACTCAGCCTTCCGACGTCGCCGGTGGATCAAAAGCAAGATCAAGAGCACTCGAGCTTGCGCTCATTGTTGAGTGGGGCGGCTTCGCCGCGGGCAGCTGCGCTGCTTTGCCTTTGCTTTTGTAGGAGCGAGCCTGCTCGCGAAAGCGTCTCCACTGCCAACCTCTCTCTGCCAGATTCACCCCGCCCCTGTGGGAGCTGGCTTGCCAGCGAAGGCGGCCTGACAGCCGACCTGTTTCTCGCTGATGTACTCGATTCAAACTGTGGGAGCGAGCCTGCTCGCGAAAGCGTCTCCACTGCCAACCTATCTCTGCCAGATTCACCCTGCCCCTGTGGGAGCTGGCTTGCCAGCGATGGCGGCCTGGCAGCCGACTCATATCTTGCTGATGTACACGATCCAGAATTGTGGGAGCGAGCCTGCTCGCGAAAGCGGTTTATCTGACACACGAATATTGAATATGCCAAAGCCTTCGCGAGCAGCCTCGCTCCCACAGGGGTCAGTTGTGTGTCGCGGATTGGTGTATTTCGTAATTATCCAGGACCCGATTCACCGCCAGTTCCGCCAGCATGATCACCTGCTGGATGGCCAGTATGGTGTGCCGCTGTGGGCTGTCGACGTGGGCGGCGATGTCGCTGCTCATGATGCTCGCCGAGGCGAGGGATTCGCAGGCGTGGGCCAGCAGGCTTTCGTTGTCCTGGTCCGGGGCGACCTGGAACATGGTGCTGGGTTTGTGGCTTTGCTGCGCGGTGGTGGCCGGTTTGAGGTAGTGATCCAGTGCGCGTTCGGCGGCGTCGTGGAGTTTCGTTGAGTCGGGGGATTGGTAGGGTGAGGTGCTTTCGGATTCGGGGGGATTGGGTGTGGGTTTGAACATGGTGAAACTCCATTCTGGAAGTGGAGTTCGCCACTGACTGCGACCAAGCAATCGGGTGGCGAACCGTACGCGGGTTGGTCGACCAGGGAATGGAAACCCGGCAGGGCCGAGGCCCTCCCACGCACAGCTCGCCATTAAGCATGCTTAAAAATGTGCGCCATTCTAAACCCGGACGACCAAGCCCGGTCGCTGATTCGTCAGCAACCGCCAGATCCTAGCCAGCGCACGTCCGACGGACAACCTGCAAACTCTGTCTGAAAGTTCCTTGAAAACACCGCGATGTAGGAGTTGTCGTAGGCTGCGATCTTTTGATTTTTAAACAGCAAAATCAAAAGATCGCAGCCTCGTTGCACTCGTCAGCTCCTGCACGAAACCTGCGAGTGTTTAAAACTCAGTTCGCAACGCGGACGCCCGCCAGGCTCCCGGTCAATTCATAAGCAACCAGTTCCGCCTGATGCGCCGCCAATATTTCCGGCAACGATCCGCGCAAATATTCCACCCAGGTTTTGATCTTGGCATCCAGGTACTGCCGCGACGGGTAGATGGCGTAGAGGTTGAGTTCCTGCGAGCGGTAGTTCGGCATCACGCGCACCAGGGTGCCGTTGCGCAGGCCTTCGATGGCGGCGTAGACCGGCAGCACGCCGACGCCCATGCCGCTGGTGATGGCGGTTTTCATGGCGTCGGCGGAGTTCACCAGGAATGGTGAGCTGTTGATGGTGACCGTTTCCTGGCCGTCCGGGCCGTCGAAGGCCCATTTCTCCAGGGGGATCACCGGGCTGACCAGGCGCAGGCAGGCGTGGTTGAGCAGGTCGCTGGGTTTCTGCGCAGCGCCGTTGGCTTTCACGTACGCCGGCGAGGCGCAGACGATGCTGTAGGTGATGCCCAGGCGTTGCGAAACGAAGCCGGAATCGGGCAATTCGCTGGCCAGCACGATGGACACGTCGTAGCCCTCGTCGAGCAGGTCCGGCACGCGGTTGGCCAGGGTCAGGTCGAAGGTCACGTCGGGGTGGGTCTTGCGGTAGCGGGCGATGGCGTCGATGACGAAGTGCTGACCGATGCCGGTCATGGTGTGAACTTTCAGCTGTCCCGCCGGGCGCGCGTGGGCGTCGCTGGCTTCCGCTTCGGCTTCTTCGACGTAGGCGAGGATCTGTTCGCAGCGCAGCAGGTAGCGTTTGCCGGCCTCGGTCAGGGCGATGCGCCGGGTCGTGCGATTGAGCAGGCGTGTTTGCAGGTGGGCTTCCAGATTGGAGACCGCGCGCGAGACGTTGGCGGTGGTGGTGTCCAGTTGCACGGCGGCGGCGGTGAAGCTGCCCGCTTCGGCAACACAACTGAAGGCGCGCATGTTTTGCAAAGTGTCCATGGGGTGCTCTCAAGGGAGATGGCAAATTGTGACACGAAGTTTCAGGGGCTGAGACCCCCGACCAAGGGATTATCTCGTTAACCGTAACAAAGATTCACAGAAATCCCAGCTTATCGCCGCAGAGGCAGCTCCATAGAATTGCGCCGATCCTGTGCCGGCGCTGCCGAAGGCTGCGGTCTTTTGATTTTGTTTTAAGGGAAGCAAGATCAAAAAATCGCAGCCTGCGGCAGCTCCTGCACGGTCCTCGATCTGTCCCTCTCTCAGGAATTCGCAGCTGTGCCGCGTCGCATCAACAGAGCGCTTTTGCCGCTCAGTGTTCTGGCTTTAACCCTGGCTCTCGGCGGCTGCATCTCAACTCAAGGCATTGCCCCTCACGGCGAAACGCTTGCCGCCGATTCACTGGCCACCGATGCAGCCATTGCCGACGCAGCCAAAGACGCCCATTGGCCCACTGCGCATTGGTGGCAAGCATTTGGCGACCCGCAACTCAATCGCTGGATCGACCTCGCCGTGCAAGGCAGCCCGAGCATGGCCATGGCCGCCGCGCGGGTGCGTCAGGCCAAGGCCATGGCCGGTGTAGCCGAGGCTGCCGAATCGTTGCAAGTAAGCGGCGAATCGACGCTCAAGCGCCACAACTGGCCGACCGATCCGTTCTACGGCCCCGGCGATCTGGCCAACACCACCACGTGGGACAACAACGCCGCGCTCGGCTTCAGCTACGCCCTCGACCTCTGGGGCCGCGAGCGCAATGCCAGTGAACGGGCGGTGGATCTGGCCCATGTGAGTGTGGCCGAGGCGCGCCTGGCGCAGCTGGAACTGCAGAGCAACATCGTCCGCGCCTACATCGAACTGTCGCTGCATTACGCCCAACGCGACATCGTCGCCGCGACGCTCCAGCAGCAACAGCAGATTCTCAATCTGGCGCAGAAGCGCCTGAGCGGTGGCATCGGCACGCATTTCGAAGTCAGCCAGGCCGAAACGCCGTTGCCGGAAACCCATCGCCAACTCGATGCGCTGGACGAGGAAATTGCCCTGAGCCGCAACCAGATTGCTGCGCTGGCCGGTAAAGGCCCGGGCGCCGCTGCGCAACTGCAACGGCCGACGCTGTCCCTCGCGGCGCCGTTGAAGTTGCCCTCGGCATTGCCCGCCGAACTGCTCGGCCAGCGTCCGGACGTGGTCGCCAGTCGCTGGCAAGTGGCGGCGCAGGCGCGTGGCATCGATGTCGCCCATGGCGGCTTTTACCCCAATGTCGATCTGGTCGGCACCCTCGGCTACATGGCCACTGGCGGCGGTGCGCTGGAGTTTCTGACCGGCAAGAAACTCAACTACAACGTCGGCCCGGCGATCTCGTTGCCGATCTTCGACGGCGGGCGCTTGCGTGGCGAGCTGGGTGAAGCGGCGGCCGGATATGACATTGCTGTGGCGCACTACAACCAGACCCTGATCAACGCGCTGAAGAACATTTCCGATCAGTTGATCCGCCGCGAGTCGATGGACAAGCAGCAGGACTTCGCCGCCGAATCCGTGGCCGCAGCGCAGAAGACTTACGACATCGCGATGATCGCCTATCAACGTGGCCTCACCGATTACCTCAATGTGCTGAATGCGCAGACCTTGCTGTTCAAACAGCAGCAAGTGCAGCAGCAGGTCCAGGCGGCGCGGTTGAGTGCGCATGCCGAGCTGGTGACTGCCTTGGGGGGCGGCCTCGGTGCCGGTGATGACGTGCCGACAGCCGCGCAGACCCAAGCCCCGAAAACCCCGGTTCTCTTACGTTGAACACAGCATCCATTGTGGGAGCGAGCCTGCTCGCGAAGAGGGCGTATCAGTTAATGAACATGTTGCCTGACACGCCGCTTTCGCGAGCAGGCTCGCTCCCACAGGTTTCGAGTCCGCATTGCATGCCGGAGTATTTTCAATGACCTCATTGCCCGCACCCCTGCGCTGGCTCCACTCCCTGGAATGGCGTCGCGGTTTTTTCGACTGGGCACGCAGCGATGGCGTGACCTGGGTGTATATCTTCAAGGTGTTGCTCGCCGCGTTTCTCACCCTGTGGCTGGCGATGCGTCTGGAGTTGCCGCAACCGCGCACGGCGATGATCACGGTGTTTATCGTCATGCAGCCGCAGAGCGGCCAGGTGTTCGCCAAGAGTTTTTATCGCTTGCTCGGCACGCTGGCCGGGTCGGCGATGATGGTCACGCTGATCGCTTTGTTCGCACAAAACACGGAGCTGTTTCTCGGCTCGCTGGCGATCTGGGTCGGTATCTGCTCGGCCGGTGCCGCACGTTGCCGTAACTTTCGCGCCTACGGTTTTGTCCTTGCCGGTTACACCGCAGCGATGGTCGGTCTGCCGGCGCTGGCGCATCCCGACGGCGCCTTCATGGCCGCGGTCTGGCGGGTGCTGGAGATCTCGCTGGGGATTCTCTGCTCAACCCTGATCAGCGCGGCGATTCTGCCGCAGACCGCCAGTGCGGCGATGCGCAATGCCTTGTATCAGCGCTTCGGTGTATTCGCCTTGTTCGTCACCGGTGGCTTGCGCGGGCGCAGCAAAGCCGAGGCGTTCGAAGCCAGCAACGTGCGCTTCATCGCCGAAGCCGTCGGCTTGGAAGGGCTGCGCAGTGTGACCGTGTTCGAAGACCCGCACATGCGCCGGCGCAACGGCCGCCTGAGCCGATTGAACAGCGAGTTCATGGGCATCACCACGCGCTTTAACGCCTTGCATCAATTGCTTGAACGCCTGCGCGGCAATGGCGAAGAGCATGTCGTGGCGGCGATCAAACCGGGCTTGCAGGACCTTGCCGAAGTGCTCGACGGCTTCAGCGGTCGCGCCCTGACCAGCCCCGATGCTGCCCGTTTGGCGACCGCGTTGGCCACCTACAAGGAAGGTCTGCCGGCACGTGTCCGAACCCTGCGCGGGATCTTTCAGGACACTGCTCCGAGCGAAGCCGAACAACTGGATTTCCACACCGCCTACGAATTGCTCTACCGCTTCGTCGATGACCTGCACAGCTATGCGCAGACCCACGCGTCCCTGGCTGAGCACCGCCACGAACGCGAGCGCTGGGACGAGCCCTTCACCCCGCAAACCAACTGGTGGGCCGCAGCCGCGTCGGGAATTCGTGCCTCATTCATCCTGATTGTGCTGGGCAGTTACTGGGTGGCCACCGCGTGGCCGAGCGGGGCGACCATGACTCTGATCGCCGCCGCCACCGTCGGCCTTTCCGCCGCCACACCGAACCCCAAACGCATGGCCTTTCAAATGGCCTGCGGCACGTTTCTCGGCGCACTGATCGGCTTCGTCGAGATGTTTTTCATCTTCCCGCTGATCGACGGTTTCCCCTTGCTCTGCGTGATGCTCGCGCCGGTGATCGTGCTCGGTTCGTTCCTCGCCTCACGACCGCAATACGCCGGTGTCGGCCTCGGGTTGTTGATCTTTTTCAGCACCGGTTCGGTGCCGGACAACCTCACGATTTACAACCCCTACACCTTCATCAACGACTACATCGCCATGGTCATGGGCATGCTCGTGTGTGCGGCGGCGGGGGCGATCATTCTGCCGCCGAACAGTCGCTGGCTGTGGCAGCGCCTGGAGCAGGACTTGCGTGGCCAAGTGGTCTACGCGATCAGCGGCAGACTCAAAGGCCTGGCCTCAAGTTTCGAGAGCCGCACCCGCGATCTGCTGCATCAGGCGTACGGCCTCGCGGCAGGGCAACCGAAGGTGCAGAAGAGTCTGCTGCGCTGGATGTTCGTGGTGCTCGAAGTCGGCCACGCGATCATCGAATTGCGCAAGGAGCAGGCGATCCTGCCGGTGCATCCGGCCTATGCCGAATCGCAGCCGTGGCGCCAGGCAATCCGGGTGATGGGGCGTGCGCTGGTGCGCCTGTTTCTGCAGCCGAACGCCAGCAATCTCGAACGTGCACTGGTGGCGGTCGATCATGCGATCAGCCGCGTCGCCGCCACCGATGAGCCGTTTGCCCCGCACTTCGATACCTCGGCGTTGCGGCGGGTGAAAAGCTACCTGCACTTCATCCGTACCTCGCTGCTCGACCCGCAATCACCGCTCGCCCAATTCGCTCCCGCCAGGCCCGAAGGACTCGCCCATGCCTCGTGAAATTGCCTTCCACGGCGTGTACATGCCGACCATGACCCTGATGTTTTTCATTGCTGCGGGATTGGCCTGGGCTGTGGACCGCTTCCTCTCGGGGTTCGACCTGTACCGCTTTTTCTGGCACCCGGCGCTGCTGCGTCTGAGCCTGTTTACCTGTCTGTTCGGCGCCATGGCGCTGACTGTCTACCGTTGAGAACATCTTGATGAAAAAGTTTTTCAGCCTGCTCGCGACCCTGCTGGTACTGGCCCTGGCGCTGTGGATCGGCCGCACGTTGTGGGAGCACTACATGAACACGCCGTGGACCCGCGATGGCCGCGTGCGCGCCGACATCATCAACGTCGCCGCCGACGTCACCGGGGAAGTGGTTGAAGTGCCGGTGCGCGACAATCAATTGGTGAAGAAGGGCGATCTGCTGATGCGCATCGACCCCGAGCACTACCGCATCGCGGTCAAGCAGGCGCAGTCACTGGTGGCTTCGCGCAAGTCGACCTGGGAAATGCGCAAGGTCAACGCCCACCGCCGCGCCGACCTCGACAATCTGGTGATCTCCAAAGAGAACCGCGACGACGCCAGCAACATCGCTGACGCCGCGTTGGCCGATTACCAACACGCCCAGGCGCAATTGGAAGCCGCCGAACTCAACCTCAAACGCACCGAAGTGCGTGCGGCGGTGGACGGCTACGTGACCAACCTCAATGTGCATCGCGGCGACTACGCGCGCATTGGCGAGGCGAAGATGGCCGTGGTCGACATGAATTCATTTTGGGTTTACGGCTTTTTCGAAGAAACCAAACTGCCTCACGTCAAAGTGGGTGACCAAGCCGACATGCAATTGATGAGCGGCGAAGTGCTCAAGGGCCATGTCGAAAGCATTTCCCGCGGCATCTACGACCGCGACAACCCGGAAAGCCGCGAGCTGATTGCGGATGTGAACCCGACGTTCAACTGGGTACGCCTGGCGCAGCGCGTGCCGGTGCGGATTCATATTGATGAGGTGCCGGAGGGCGTGTTGCTGGCGGCGGGAATTACTTGCACGGTCGTCGTAAAGCAGGACGACATCAAATAGCGAGTATCAACAAGGGTAGTGTGGCGAGGGGCGCTTGCTCCCGCTTGAGTGCGCAGCGCTCACCTTTTGCGGGCCGCCGCGCCGCCCGGCGGAACAAGCTCCCTCGCCACAGCTGGGTATGTATCAGTAGAACTTGCTGACCACCCGTAATCCGGATTCGATGGTTTCGTCGACCGACAGCTCTTGATCTTCCATCAGCGAGACGATTCGCTTGTCATTCGCGATGTTCGCGTCAGGTAATTTCAGCTGAGCGGCGCGATTGATCACGATGTAGCTCATTACGTCGCCACGGCTTTTGGTGAACGGCTGTTTGATAGCCGTCAGCATGGTTTGCTTCACATAGTCGTAACGCTCGACTGACGACATTCCTTTGAAGGTATCCGGATAGTTCTGATAGATATCGGCGGAGTATCGTCCGACGTCTTCTTCACGCGCTTCTTCGATCAATGCTTTCTTGCTGGTGACCTGGGTCAGGAGCTCGCTGTAGAGCTTGTCGCCTTCTGCGATCTGAGCGGCGTTCATCTTGGCCTTCAGGTCATCGCCAGCCGCGGTGTCTTCGGCATTGGCCATGATTCTGGTCCAGGCGTAGGCGGCGCTCAGATTGCCCTGCTCCTCATATTGCTCGATCAATATCTGCTGGGATTCGGCATATCCGTGCAGCGAGGAGCGCTCGAGCCAACGAGTGGCGAGCGCCACATCTTTCTTGGCCCCGACTGTGCCGAATTTGTAGCTCTCGTACATACCGTACTCAGCGCACCAGTCGTTCTGCATCGCCGCATAAGCCATGTAGTTGAAGGCTTCAGTGTTACGTTGGTCGGCGCTGAGGGTGCTGTCGTAACGGGTAGTCATCGACAGGTAGCAGAACGCGCGAGTGTGCTTTGGGGCGGCCATGACCATGCAGGTTTTGGCATCCTTGTACTCGCCGTTTTCGTATAGCTGGTAGCCCACGCCGTACAGAATGTCGCTGTCCATCTGCGCATTGCAGTGCTCGTTGGCGGCAACGACCGGTAGCACGTTTTGCAGGGTCAGTTTGGGCAGTGTGTCATTGAGGGAAGGTTCTTTGGTTGCGCAGCCAGCCAGCAAGGTGAGCAGTGCCAGTGGCAATACGTGGAGGAGTTTCAAAAGCTGTTTCCTGATCTGAGTTGAAGCGTGTATGCAGGGCTCGCGTCAGGCAGGTCAACAAAGCAGCGACTGTTCCGGGCGGGAACAGTCGCGAGAGGAGAGGATCAGCAATTCCCTTGCTTCGATGTTTGCCCGAGCGACTCCTTGCGCTATTGGGGTTACTTCAAGCATTGGAGGCTTCAAGTGACGCGCATTCTACGTGTACTGATCCGCTTGGCAATTTGATCGGTTGTAATCAAAGATTTCCACGCAACCCGAACCGCTTCATCAACGTCGATTCCAGCAATCCCTTCGGCAGCAACGCCGCCAACAACGGCAACGCGCGGCTGCCATTGCCGATGCGCACCAACCGTGGCGGTTGGCTCTGCTGCACAGCCTTGAGCAACTCGGCGGCAAACTCATTGGCAGGCGTCGGCTTGTCCTGCGATGCCTTGGCCCGTGCGCGAATGCCTTCACGCAATGGAAACCACGGCGATTGCTCGTTGATCAACTGCTCGGCTTCATGTCCGGCATTCTTCGCAAAGCTCGATTCAATTGCGCCTGGCTGAACTTCCATTACGCGGATACCGAACGGCGCCAGTTCCATGCGCAGCGCATCACTCAGCGCATGCACCGCCGCTTTGGACGCGCAGTAGGCGCCGGCAAACGGCGTGACCAAAGCACCCGACACACTGCCGATATTCACCACCAGCCCCTTGGCCGGACGCAGCAGCGGAAACAACGCGCGGGTGACGCCGACAATCGAAAATACATTGGTTTCGAACTGGCGCTGCATCGCCTGCACGCCGCCATCGAGCAGCGGCCCCATCGCGCCGTAACCGGCGTTGTTGATCAACACATCGAGGCCGCCGTGTTGCTGGTTCAGGCGCTCGGCGAGTTGCTCCAGCGCGGCGCCATCGTTGACGTCCAGCTCGATAGCGGTGAAACCGGCAGCGCCCAGCGCGCTGACATCTTCAGCCTTGCGCGCACTGGCCCAGACTTCGTAGCCGGCCGCTTTGAACGCGTCGGCCAAGGCGCGGCCGATGCCGCTGGAACAACCGGTAATCAACGCAACGGGCATGGCGCATTCCTTGTGCAAAAAAGTCGGGGGAGGGGATCAGTCAGAGAAACTACCCTGCAAATGCTCGGCGCGAAACTCCAGGGTTTGCGGGCGATAGCCGGGACGCAGCGGCGGCAAGGGCAAACAATCTTCCCAGGTCGCGCCGGCCTGCAATTCGCCGGGGCCGCGATAGCGCGGGGCGGTGTATTGATTATCGGCCAGGTTGACCGTATCGCCCGGCGCATAAGCGGCGATGCGCCAACGCAGTTCGGTCAGCGGCACGTCGTTGCCATTGTTCATTTTCAATTGCAGCGGACGGTCGGCCGGGCATTGTTCGGGAGCGTAGGCAATGCGCAGTTCCAGACGCGCCAGTTGCCTGATCTCGCGGTTGTCCAGCCACACCACCCACATGGCCACGAAGCCGAGGCCGATGGCAGCGGCCACCGACACCGGCAAGGCCTTGGCCGGGTAGCGCAGCAGCAGGATCAGCCAGGTGATGACCAGCAGGATGCCGATGAACATGCTTGAACGCTCCTTGGAGGAATGCGCTCCATCCTACCGAAGGCCTCGCACGATGGGTATTGGTGACGAAGGCGATCATACCGTCGGTCGAGACTGTAATTTCTGACAGTAGCCCTATCGGCGGGCGTTTGTTTTGATGGTTAGAGGCACTCAGGAGCGTTGACGCACTATGGGCATCCACAGCAAAACGCCGATGCTTGCCGTGAACGATCCGCGCGGCTTGGCCATCCTGGCAGTGAATTACTGGCGGGCAGATGAAGCCCGCGAGGCTGAATCGCGGATCGAGCGGACGTTGCGCGACGCCGCCGGGCGCGCGGTCAAACAATGGGATGCGCGATTGTGGGCGCTGCAAGCGATTGATCCGCAGGCGCCCGCCAGTGTCACCAGCGTCTACGCCCTCAACGATACCCCGCTGCGCTCGGACAGCAGTGATGCCGGCATTGAAGTGCAGTTACCCGGTTTGGCTGGCGAAATTCTGTTCAGTTGGGACAGCCGCGGCACATGCCGCCATATTGAATACGATGATTTGCTGCGCCCGCTCGCGGTGTTCGAAGAAGGCGCTGGCGTACCTCGGCGCAGTGCCGAGCGTTTCGCCTACGGCCGTCCCGGTGCGGGTGATCCGTTGCGCAATCAGCTCGGTCAGTTGATCCGCCATGACGATCCGGGCGGCAGTGTTCTGTTCACGCAATTTGCAATCACCGGGCAGTGCAGTGAAAACACCCGTCACTTCACGCTTAAACCGGTTGCCGCGGATTGGCCCGAGGCCATCGTCGATCGACAGCAATTGCTCGAGCCCGAAGGGGCAACCACGCAATGGCGCTATGCGCCGCTGGGACCTGTGCTCGAACAGTTCGATGCCGGTGGCAATCGGCAGGCCTTCGCACTGACTTTCCACGGCCATTTACGCTCGGCTGACGTACGGCTCAAGCTTCAAACTCAGGACTATTCGGTCGTCAGTGATATTCGCTACGACGCTTACGGACAAGTCACTCATGAACTGGCAGGCAATGGCGTATTGACAGCGCTGAGCTACCGACCCGAAGACGGCCGCCTGCTCACGCGTCACGCTGAGGATGAGCAGGGCAATGTGCTGCAGCATCTGCTCTATGCCTACGACCCGATGGGCAATGTAACGAGCATCCACGACCAGGCATTACCCGTGCGCTGGTTCGCCAACCAGCGCATCGAGCCGGTCAGTCGTTATCGCTACGACAGTCTTTACCAATTGATCCACGCCACTGGCTGGGAGGCCGGCGCTGCCGGTGGCGGGCCGACAGCGGTGGCCAATTACACGCAGGACTATCACTACGATACTGGCGGCAATCTGCTCAAGCTGACTCACGTTGGCGCACAAAGTCCTGGGCATCAACTACAGGCCGCGCGCTACAGCAATCGTTGCCTGCCGTGGCGCAATGGCGTGCCGCCCGACGAGGCAGAGATCGGCGCAGCATTCGATGCTCGAGGCAATTTGCTGTTGCTGGATCAGGGACGCCAGTTGCAATGGAATCTGCGCAATCAGCTGGATTCAGTAGCGGCCGTGCAACGCGGATCAGGCGTTGATGATTGCGAAAGGTATCTTTATGACGGCGCCGGTCAGCGTGTGCGTAAATCGGGGTCATCCCGGACCAACGCGCGCAACCTGCTCACGGACGTCCGTTATCTGCCGGCGCTGGAGTTGCGCACCGACATGGGTACGGGCGAGAACCTGCAAGTCATCACCGTGCAGACCGGCCTCAACAACGTCCGCGTTCTGCACTGGGAAAGCCCGCCCCCGATGGGTATCAACGACCTCTACCGATACAGTTTCAGCGATCATCTGGGCTCGATCAGTCTTGAGCTGGACGCTGACGCACAACTGATCAGCCGCGAGTATTTCTATCTGTTCGGTG
Organism: Pseudomonas sp. Marseille-Q5117; assembly: GCF_946901175.1. Taxonomy (NCBI): domain Bacteria; kingdom Pseudomonadati; phylum Pseudomonadota; class Gammaproteobacteria; order Pseudomonadales; family Pseudomonadaceae; genus Pseudomonas; species Pseudomonas sp. Marseille-Q5117. The sequence goes on from NZ_CAMPPP010000014.1 coordinate 129,777, forward strand.
CGACTGCGTGGGTCGATGAGCCCGATGTCAGTTATAAAACCGTGCGTTATTCAGGCAAGGAGCGCGACGCGACCGGGCTCTATTACTACGGCTATCGCTATTACATGCCGTGGCGCCAGCGCTGGTTGAATCCCGATCCGGCTGGGCCCGTTGACGGCCATAACCGCTACCGGGCCATGCGCAACAACCCGGCGGTCTATCGAGACAGTGACGGTCTTGACCCGGACAAGGCGCAAAGCGCGCCAAAGGATCGGCGCTATCACGATATGGCGGATCAGGGACTGGTGAATACGGTCCAGGCTGCTGGCATGCAGCCTGTCCGACTTTACTTCGAGAACGATCCGAACCCCGGTGTTCAGGCCTATCGCAACGAAATACCCATAGTGCTGGCTGAGTTGGGTGCAAAGGACAAGTCTGTGCTCAACACCCATCAGGCGCACGTTATTGCTGCCGCCCGGACGAACACGGCATCGCCGTCCGGTGCCGTGCTGTATCACTCCGGCGAGCTGGTTTCGTCAGCAATGAATCGAGTGGTGGGTGAGCAGATTACCAGTCGAGTAATGGGTCCCTTGTCTGTTGCTTTCAATAGCCCTGTGGAAGATCCCGACGTATTGGCTGCTCGACGCGGGGCTGTAGCCAACTTGTTCAAGGGCGGTGGGAAGCTATTGATGCACACCTCCAATCCTGCCGCGCAGTTGGTTGGGGCAATGGGTGTAGCCATGGGCAATGCGATGCATATTTCAGAGGCGCAGACGCGCATTCAACATAGAGTGCTCAGCAGCCCCGTCAATGCGCCCTTGTCAGCGCCTTTGAGTACGCCCGCAATAGACTTTCAGTCGTTGAACCAGCCATCGTCTGCGCGGCATCAAGCGCAGCTCCCAGAGCAGCGCACAGCCCCAAGCTTGTGGACGCAACAACTTTTGGCTGCCGGTTTTACCGCGCCGTTGGAGGGTGTTCATGCGATTGATGGCGCAACCGCCGAAGACAAGTGGATGAACAGATCTCGCCGAAACTCGGGCTTCGGCTAGACGAAAAAAAGCCCCCGCCCAGCCCGCTGCGGATAGGGAACGCAACGGGCTGGACGAGGGCTTCTCGTTTTAGTGATCGATCACTGCGCGATGGTCTTCACCGACACGCCGCGTTCGATCGGGGTGGAGCGGCCGTAGATATCTTCGAAACGCTCGATATCGTCTTCACCCAAGTACGAACCCGACTGCACTTCGATGATTTCCAGCGGGATCTTGCCCGGGTTGCGCAGGCGATGCACCGAGGCGATCGGGATGTAGGTCGACTGGTTTTCGGTAAGCAGGAACACGTTCTCGTCGCAGGTCACTTCGGCGGTGCCGCTGACCACGATCCAGTGTTCGGCGCGGTGGTGGTGCATCTGCAGCGACAGGCACGCGCCCGGCTTGACCGAGATGTGCTTGACCTGGAAACGCCCGCCCATGTCCACCGAGTCGTACGAGCCCCACGGACGATAGACTTCGCAGTGGTTCTGGGTTTCGCTGCGGCCCTGGGCATTGAGGGTGTTGACCATCTGCTTGACGCCCTGGACCTTGTCCTTGTGGGCAATCATCATCGCGTCCTTGGTTTCGACCACGACGATGTTTTCCAGACCGATCACCGAGACCAGTTTGCCGTTGCCGTGGATCATGCAGTTCTTGCTGTCCTGGATGACCACGTCGCCTTTGCTGACGTTGCCGTTGGCGTCTTTCTCGTTGACTTCCCACAGCGACGACCAGCAACCGACATCGCTCCAGCCGGCGCTCAGTGGCACCACGCAGGCGCGCTGGGTTTTTTCCATCACCGAGTAGTCGATCGAATTGTCCGGGCAGCAGGCGAAAGTGGCTTCGTCCAGGGTCACGGTGTCGGCGTCCTGCTGGCTGCGCTCGAGAGTCAGCAGGCAGGTGTCGTAGATGTCCGGATCGTGTTTTTTCAGCTCTTCGAGGAAGCGGCTGGCGCGGAACAGGAACATGCCGCTGTTCCAGTAGTAACCGCCGGATTCAACGTATTCGGTGGCACGTTTGACGTCCGGTTTTTCGACGAAGTGCGAGACGCGGCTGACGCCTTCCGGCAGCAGCGAGTCGGCGGTGGACTTGATGTAGCCGTAGCCGGTTTCCGGCTTGGTCGCTGGCACGCCGAACAGGACCATCTCGCCGTTCTCGGCTGCGACGGTGGCCAGGGCCAGCGCGCGTTGCAGGGCTTTCTGGTCTTCCAGCACGTGGTCGGCCGGCAGCACCAGCATCAATTCGTCACGGCCTTCATTGACCAGCATCATCGCGGTCAGGGCCACGGCCGGCGACGTGTTGCGGCCGAACGGTTCCATCAGGATGCGCTGGCATTCCAGATTGCGCGCGGCCAGTTGCTCGTTGACGATGAAACGGTGTTCCTTGTTGCAGACCACGATCGGCGTGTCCATGCCTTCGAACACCAGGCGCTCGAGGGTTTGCTGAAACAGTGTGTGTTCGCCGGTCAGGGCGAGAAATTGCTTGGGGAATTGCTTGCGCGAAAGAGGCCACAGACGCGAACCGCTACCACCTGACAAGATCACCGGAATCATAATGTTTACTCCATAAAATCAATTTGGTTAGAGCCCTGTGGGAGCGAGCCTGCTCGCGATGGCGATGGCTCAGTCGACATTGATGTTGCATGTCAGACCGTATTCGCGAGCAGGCTCGCTCCCACAAGGGGTACTGCGTCAGTTCACAAAAGGATTAGCGAGTCGACACCGGGCGTTTCACCCAGACTGGCGACAGGTTGCTGCCGTTGCCGGTGACGTACAGCACCGCTGCCTCACCACGCTCCAGGGCGACTGGTTTCACGTCGCCGACTTTCTTGTCGCCTTCGTACAGTGCCAGGCTGACTTTCACCGGGTTGATTTCACGTTCGCCACGGCCCTTGGCTGCCACGTTCGGCACCACTTCGGTCTTGCCGTCGGCGGTTTTCAGGGTCAGCGATTTGTCGCTGAGGTTCTGTACACGCACCAGGGACTTCTGCTTGTTCTTGAACGGCGGCTCTTCGATCAGTTGCGGCGCGCCGGAAGCGTTGTTGACCAGGGTGTAGTAGTGGTCACCAGCGAGTTTGACCGGCAGGGTCTGGCTGCCGACCTTGGCGCTGTAGTCGCCGCCCGGCATGAAGCTGAAGTCGCTGCTGGCCAGTGGCGCGATGTCGCTCAGGTTGGTGCTGCCGACAGTCGCGCTGACTTCAGCGTTGCTGGCGTTGTAGACACGCACGAAGGTCGAGCCTTTCGGTGCGGTCGGGCCGTACAGCGCGGCGTCGCCGCCGGCGAAGGCTGGGACGGAAAGTACGCTGAGGCCAGCAACCAGTGCGAAGCTTTTCACGAGACTTTGATGCGTAGTAGTGAAAGTCATGGTGTACCTCTCTTTCAGTTTTGCGCCCGATCGGGCGTCTCGGATTTAGTGTTGATGGCTACGTTTTGTTGGCGGGCGCCGGCTTGTTTGAGCTCTGCGACCCACTGTGGGTCGGCGTCGCCGATTTCGTTGTTCACAGGCAGATATCGTTCAGGAAACTCCCAGATCAGCACTTGTGGCGGGCTGTTCTTGAAGTCATCGCTTTTCAGGTAGCTGAGCATCGGCAGAATCGGGCCATGGCCGTCTTCGGCGTAGTTGACGACGTCACTGTGCAGCGCTTGCTTGAGCGCACCGACGAAGTTCCAGTTCGGGTTGGCGCTGTAGCTGGTGCCGATCAGCGCGACCGGAACTTCGCTGTTGGCGAACAGGGCGTCGTCACCGGCAGGCTGCTCGGCGGCAACGGTGTTGCGTTTGAGCAGCGGCTCAGGCGCCGGCATCATGTTTTCAAACAGTGGGTCGAGCGGCAGGAACAGACGCAGATCGCCCTTGTGCGTGACCTTCTCTGCTGGCGTGGTAACGAAGCGCTGTGGCTCGCCGCTCAGCGGGAATTTCTCGACAATGGTTTTCGCCAGCGTGTTGGCGGCGATCTCGGCGCCTTCCGGCGTCCAGTGGGTGTCGGTGCGCAGGAACACTTGCTGACCGTTCTGCTTGGCCTGTTGCAGCGGGCCGAGCAGGTCAGGGGCGAGGATCTTGTCGGCCGCGACACGGGCGTGGAAATCCTGATACAGGTTCTGGTGAATGCTCGAAGGCTTCACTTCATCCAGATGCTCCGGATACAGACGCACCTTGGCCGGCACGATCGCCATCACCAGTTTCACGCCTTTCTCTTTCAGGGTCTGGCGCACGCCTTCGACCAGCGCGTAGTTGCCTTGCAGGTTCTGCTGTTCGTTGACGATCGGGTTGAATTCTTCATCGCTGTACAACCACTGGTCGCGGCCGAGCACGACGCCCGGACGACCTTCGTTGAACAGTTTGAAATCCAGCGCGGCCCAGAGGTTGGTGCCCAGACGCTTGATCGGGAATTCATCGTCGTAGTGGGTTTCCACCGCCTTGGTCCAGCGGCCATTGAGCACCGTCGCGTCGGCGTTGGTGCTGAAGCCGAAGAAGCTGCGAACCGACCACAGACCCAGGACCAACAGGGTCACCAGGAACAGGGCGATGTAGAAGATGCGTAATGAGCGGGTCATGTCAGATCCCTCAGAACTGGAAGTAAAGGAACGGCGAGAAGCTTTGCGCCGAGAGTTTGAGAATCGAGGCGATGAACAGCAGCAGGATCAGCCCGCGCATCACGTAGCGCGACCAGTCCGCAGTCCAGTAGGCCGGTTGCACCTGGGCTTCGACGCCGACGGTGTAGCCCGGTTCATGGATGCTCGCTGGATTTTCACCAGGTGCTGCCTTGATCATTCCCGGGGTCGCAGTGGCAGGGCCATCGGCCTCGACGTTGACTTCGGGTTTGGTCTTGGCTGGCGGCTGATTGGTGTACAGATCACGCAGGCCGAAGAACGCCAGGGTTACGTAAGCCACCACCAGAGTCGCTACTTGCAGACCGGTGAGGCTGGCCTGATTGAGTTCCGACAGCGACCAGTCGCCGAAGCTGAACATCGCGCCGTACATGCGCCCGGCAACGTGCAGGTTCTCGGCACGGAAGATCACCCAGCCCATCACCACCAGCAGGAAAGTCAGTGCCCAGCGGATCGGGTTGAGGCTGCGCGGCGAAGTGTTCAGGCCGAGCATTTTTTCGATCGCCAGCCACATGCCGTGCCAGGCGCCCCAGATGATGTAAGTGATGTTCGCGCCGTGCCACAGACCACCCAGAAGCATGGTCAGGAACAGGTTGCGATAGGTCATCAGCGTGCCTTTACGGTTACCGCCGAGGGTGATGTACAGGTAGTCACGCAGCCAGGTGGACAGGCTGATGTGCCAGCGGCGCCAGAACTCGGTGATCGACTGGCTGATGTACGGCTGCTTGAAGTTTTCCATGAAACGGAAACCCATCATCAAGCCCAGGCCGATGGCCATGTCGCTGTAACCGGAGAAGTCGAAATACAGCTGCGCGGTGTACGCCAGCGCACCGAGCCAGGCATCACCCGTAGTCGGATTCTGCAGGGCGAAGCAATGGTCGGCGACCACGGCGAGGGTGTCGGCGATGAAGACCTTCTTGATGAAACCCTGCATGAACCGTGTGCAGCCCTCGGAGAACTTGTCGAGGGTGTGCGTGCGGTTGTTGAACTGATCGGCGAGGTCGCGGAAGCGCAGGACCGGGCCGGCAATCAGGTGCGGGAAGATCGCCACGAATGCCGCGAAGTCGATCAGGTTGCGCGTCGCCGGCGTGTCGCCACGGTACACGTCGATGATGTAGCTGATCGATTCGAAGATGTAGAACGAAATACCGATCGGCAGCAGCACGTGGGTGAGGATGAACGGCTCGAGACCGAACGAAGTCATGATCTCGTTGATGCTGTCGACGCCGAAGTTGGCGTACTTGAAGTAGCCGAGAATGCACAGGTCGACGGCCACGCCGAGCAGCAGCCAGCGCTGCGCCGGTTTGGTTCGCACGCCGGCAGCACCGACCTTGAGGCCGATCCAGTAGTTCCACAGCGTGACCGCTGCGAACAGCGCGAGGAAGTCCACCCGCCACCAGGCGTAGAACACGTAGCTGGCGATCAGCAGCAGCAGGTTGCGATAGCGTTGCCCGCTCAGGTAGTACAAGCCGAGAAAGATCGGCAAGAACAGAAACAGGAACACGTTGGATGAAAATACCATCCCGATCTCTCCATGTTTGAACCAACAGTCAAGGGCCAAAGCCCCCCCAAACCCCCCACGTAAAACCGGAGGGTCAACTCAAAAATCTCAAACCTGACACCGATTCCTACAGGGTTTTGCGTCTGGCCTTACGAACCCTTGTTGCCCTTTTCATGCGACGGGTCGTAGACCTTGGTCAGGTCGCCGCCAAGACGGAAGGTCTTGAACGGCTGCATGTCGCGCTTCTTCTCGATCACATCCGGCGCACAGGTGTAGAGCGTGCAGAACGGTTCGAGCCAGGCGAATTTCATGTCCTCTTTCAGGTCGGTCATGTCCTGCTTTTTGCCGTTCTTTTCTTTGAACTCATCAGGGTCCTTCACGCCGGCCAACACCCGGTCACCCAGGCGCTTGAGCGCGCCGTTGTTTTCCTGACGCAGATCGACACCGTTGACCTGGGCGAAACTTGCGATCATTGCCAGCGGCGGCAGGGCGTAGTTGTGATAGGCGAGGGCGCGTTGCTGGCGCTTGAGCTCGTTGGGCAGGAAGCCATCGGCATCGACTTGATTGACGCCGACCTTGTATTCCTTGACGGCCCAGTCGAACAGGTCGCGGCGGTTGGTGGCGACGGCGGTGGCCATCACCGACCAGGCAGCCCAGTACGAGTGGTTGTTGGTTTTTTCCAGCGGCAGGTTGTCCCAGTCGCTGACCACCTGATCAGCCATTTTGCTGAACCAGGCTTCGATCACCTGTGCTTCCTGCTGGTGCTGGGCCAGTGGATGCGAGTCGGAGAACTTCAGGCGAATGTACGACGAGGCCATGCTGCCCAGCGCCCATTTGCGCATCGACTTGCCGGTGTGGTTGAAGTCTTTGGACATCAACGCGTCAGCCTTGGCCCACGCGGTGAGCCAGTTGAGCGTGCATTCGAGCTGCTCCGGGCGACCGTCGCGCATGAACTGCATGACGCGCTTGGCGGTGCCGCGTTCCAGCGTGGTGATGTCTTTGGTGGTGTCGCGAAAGGCTTTTTCCGACTGCACATTCAGCGTCGCGCGAGCCTTGTCCGAACCTTCGTATTTGCTGCGAAATTGCAGCGGACCGGTGTACGGCGCCGGCATGGCGTCGCAGCCATCGCTCTTGTCGCCGGTCTTGAATTTATCCACCGGGGCGAAGTAGCCCTGCGGTGGACGCAATGGCGCGGCGGCCTGAGTTGCCCCGGCGAACATCGCCAGGCTCAGGAGGGTCGGTACCAACAGGTTTTTCAGTTTCGGATTTCGCATAGCAGACCTCATTGCCCGAGCTGCGCGGTCTGTTGACCGACGCCCGGGAATACGTTGCGTTTGCAGATTTTCGCTTCGACTTTTTGTGGCGCGGCGTCAGGTCCGGCTTCAGGACCCTGAACTTCAACGGCCAGCAGATTTTGCGAGGCCCAGTCTTCGTCCGTGCGCAGCTCAAAGGCGAAACGACCGTCGGTATCGGAGGTTTCCGGTTTCTCGATCTTGATGTCCTCGTGGCGACCGTTCATGTACCAGAGGGTGGCTTGCAGGGTTTTCACCGAGGTGTCGGCGAAGCGGATGTCGACCTGATGGTTGGCGTTTTGCAGGTTCAGGTTCTTGCTGTTGACCAGCAGTTCTTGCTTGCTGCCTGGCTTCAGCGTGGCACTGGCGGACATCTGCGCGTCTTTGCCTTCGCAACCGTTGTCGAGCAGGGCCATCATCTGGCGATAGATGGTTTCCTGGTCGAGGCGGTACAGCGGCGAGAACTCCCAGATGAGAATCTTCGGCGGGGTCTTCTGGAATTCTTCGCTGCCCAGGTACTGCAGCATCGAGCCTTCGAAACCGCCGCCGGGGAAGGCCACGTTGAGAATGTCGGCGCCGATGGCTTCTTCGAGGAAACCGGCGAAGTTGTAGTTCTTGCCGCTGTGCGACGTACCGACCAGGGTGATCTGCGGATTGCCGGAATCGCCGAACAGATCGCCGTCACCCGCTTCGCCTTTCGGCTCGGTGGTGAACTGGTCCATGTACTGGATCGCGTAGCTGGTGCCGCACAGCTGCCCGGCCATGTTGTGCAGGGTGCCGGTCTTGCCCATGCGCCCGGACTTCTTGGTCTCGAATTCACGCTTGGGAATGTCGGCGAAGGCCGGGATTTGCTTGACCTTCTCGGCAACGATTTTTGCCGTGCGCTGGGCACCATAAGGGGTCCAGTGCTGGTCGCCACGGAAGTAGAAGTCGTGGGCGGGCAGGGTGTCGGGCAGCGATTCGTTGGTCAGTGGCGACAGGTCCGGCACCACGTAACCCATCTTGGCGAAACGGCCGAGCATGGTCTTGTAGTTGCCCAGCGCTTTCTCGTAATCGAACGCGGCTTTTTCCTGCGGGTTGAGCTTGTTGCGGTTCACCAGGCCACGGGTCGGCTGGTAGACGATTACCAGCTCGACGCCTTTGCTCTTGAACGCATCGTGCAACTGTTGCAAGCGCTTGTAGCCGGCTGGTGTGGTGTTGAACTCGGTACGCAGGTCTTCCTGGGTACGGAACAACCAGTCGCCCTGGGCCTGCACCAGCGTGGTGAAGTTCTGCTGATAACGCGTGGTGTAGTTCTTCGCGTCATGGGCCGCCGGGCACAGGTTGCAGCACGGCTCGGCGGTGAACTTCGGTGGCGTGACGCTTGCGCCGTCAGCGTCGGCGCGGGCGTTACCGGCAGCGAGAATGCCGAGGGTCAGGGCCGAGAGGCTGAGCAGTTTGATCATGTGTGGGTGCATAAAAATTATCCTCAGTCCTGCAATTCGGTCTGGCGTTCGACAGGGTCGATCAGCACGGCTTTCTGCTGGCGCACCAACAGATCGAGAATTTCATCCTGGCGCTCGCCGAGGATGCCGTTGAAGCTGATCCCGCTGGACTTGGTCGGCGCCAGCATCGACACGCGATACAGCTCGACACTCAGCGGCGAGTCGATCGACAGCGGGCCGCTGCCATTGGCCGCCAGCTCGCCGCCGACGACGATCAGCGAGACCTGCGCGTCGAACGGGTCGAGCTTGATGTCACGGTCGGTGTCGGTCAGGTCCTTGATGTGGCCGTAGATACCGGTCAGGCCGTTGGTCATGGCAACGTTTTCGTAGAGGCGGATGTTCACGCTGTTACGGATACGAATGCCGTGACGGGTATTGCTGATGACCTTGTTGCCCCACAGCAGGTTGTCGGCAGACTCGTAGAGCGTGATGCCGTCGGTGTGGTTCTTGTAGATCTCGTTGTAGGCAATGATGTTGTTGACGCTGTTACGGTCGATCACCAGGCCCGACAACTTGTTGTCGAAACTCTTGTTGTTGAAGATGAAGCTGTCGTTGACCTCACGGGAAATAATGATCCCGTGCTTCTTCTTCGTGCCGTGAACGGTGTTCTCGGCAATGATCAGACGGTGCGAGCGGTCATGCGGGTCGATGCCGTAGACGATGTTGTCTTTGTAGGTGTTGCCCTTGACCACAAAGTCGCTGGTTTCGTAGCAGTAGAAGCCGTACCACATGTCCGAGAACTCGGAGCCGACGATCCAGCCGGTCGGTTCCGGGCGCTTGAGGACCTTGGCCATGTTCGGCGTGTACTGGGAAATACTCACCCCGTACGACTTACTGTTGGCGTAACCGAAGCTGGCCATCTTGCTGTTGACGATGTAGGTCTCGGTGCCGCCCCAGGCGAGCAGGAACGGACGGAATTCCTTCGGCGAACGGAAGGTCGCCGGGCCGTTGTCCTTCTCGCGCCAGCCGGTGACTTTGGTGTCACGCACGAACAGTTTGCCGTCGTTGACCAGGAACGAACCGGCCTCTTGGGACAGGCGCAGTTCCTGGGTCTGGCCGTCGATTTCGAGGATGCCTTTCTCGCCGACCACGATCGGCAATTTGGCCAGGTACACGCCCGGGGACGTCTCGCTGAAATACTGCTTGGGCAGTTTTTTCGCCAGATCCTTGAGGTTCATGTAGCCGTCGTCGATGAAGATCGCCTGCGGGATGCCGTGCTGACGCACCACCCATTCGGCCATCTTGTTATCGCCGCCGATGAAGTCCTTCAGGGCGTTTTCCTGCATCATCCGGCGCACGCTGATCTTGCCCGGCTTGCTGCGCACGATCTTCGCGGCAGCGGCTTCGGCGGTGAAGCCGGACAGGTCGGGCAGCGTCGGCTTGGCCAGTTTCAGCGCGTCGGTCGGCGCGCTGCTGACGGTGTAGGTCTTGGCCTGTTGCAGTTCTTTGGCCACGGTCGCAGGTTTGGCCGGTTCAACACTGGCGAAGGCGCTGGCGCTGGCCAGCAGCATCGCGCCGGCCAGCAGGCTGAGTGAGCCTGTTCTGGTGCTGATCATGTCGGGCACTCCCTTGGCGGTTTGCATCAGAAGCGCCAGATCACGTCAATGAATGCGCGGTGCATGTAGGAATCAACCTGGCTGCCATAGGCATCGCCCGGTTTGAACACACCGCCACGGAAACGCACCAGTGCCGAAGGCTCGTCGATCGACTGGCTCAACGCCGCCGGCAACAGGCCTTGCTTGAAGTACTTGGTGACGACCAGGTCCATTTCCTGACCCAGGTCCTTGTTGCCATCTTCAAGCGGCAAGGATGTGCTGGAGAGGATCGCGCCGGTGACGTCGTCGGTGTTGTTTTCCACCGCGTTGATGCCGTTGCTGCCGACCGGCTTGTTGCCGTCGACACGCCAGAACTTGTGGTAGATCAGGCTGGCGTCGTACTCGTCGTTGACCATCCACGAACCGAACAGGGTGGCGGTCTGCATGTTGTTCATTTCGCCACGGAACGCTTCGCCGAAACGGTGCACGCGCGAGCGGGTACCGGTGTAGTTGGAGCGGTTGCTCTCCAGACCGTTCTGTTCGTAATCGGCACTGGCGCGGGCGTAGGCACCGCCGACTTGCCACTGCGGATCGAGGCGCAGACGTACGCCGACGTCGGCTGCCCAGCCGCTGATGTCATCGCTGCGCTTGGCTTGGGTCGGGCGCGTGCCGTCGGCGTTCAGCGCGTTGACCGTGTCGCGGTCGCCGCTCATGCCGGTGATGCTGCCCCAGTAGTTGACGGTGTTGGTGTTGCGCCAGTTGTAGGCGTCGCTGTCGGCGGTCAGGCCGATCCAGCTGATGTCGCCGTTCTCGGTCTTGTCCAGCGAGTCGCGCGGGACGCCCGGCTCGGCGTAATCGAGTTTGCCGTCATCGTGGGTATGGTGACCGCGAATGCCGACCCACTGGCCCGGCGTCCACTGGTAAGCGGCGTCGGCGTAGGCGTGCAGGCGATCCTTGTCTTTCGGCGCCAGCTCTTTCAAGTCGGTGCGGTACTCGCTGAAACGCTCGGCAACACCGGCGTTGGCCCGCAGCAGTGTGGTGTCGAAGGTCCAGTTCAGCGCTTCGATGTTGGTGTCGCGCCATTGGCCGTCGTCATTGCGCAGACGCTGACGACCGAACTTGAGGATCTCGCCAGGGTAGGGCGTGAAGCCGCTGTAGCCGACCCAGAACTCGCGCATCGCCAGGTAGTTTTTCTTGGTTTCGCGATCACCGCTGTCGGTGGCCTGTTCGCCGTCCGATTGTTGCAGGGTGTCGGTCTCGATGATGTCGGTCGAGGTCACGGCCTGACCCATCGCGTAGGCGCTCCACGCGCCGCTTTCGCCGTAGATCCACGGACGCAGGTCGAGGCCCACGCCATTGACGTCGCCGCCGCCGGCAGTGCCGAGGTCACGGTCGTCTTCGGACTGGCCGGTGAGTTTCACTTCCAGACCGAAGTTCTTGCTTTCAGTCATCGCAGCCAGTGTCGGGCAAGACCAGAGCAGCGCGAAGGTGAGGCCAATACCGGCCTTCACGAATGGGTTCAGCTTCATAGTTTTTCCTCGCCGTCTTCTTCTTGCAGGGCGTGCAGTTGCAGCGTGTTCGAGTTCAGGGCGCCACGGCTGGCCTGTTCCTGTTGCAACAGGCGGCGGGCTTCGGGCAGGCGCTCGGGCGGCAGTTGAGCCTCGAGGGTCGCTGCCAGTTCATCGGCTTGCGGGGTGTTCTGCGCCTTGGCCAATTGGCTGAACACGTAAGCGTTCAGCGGGTCGGGCTTGGTGCCCTTGCCTTGCGAGAACAACTGGGCGATGGCGAAGTCGGCACTGTTCTGGCCGTTGCGCGCAGCGGTCAGCAGATGGTCGAGAGCTTTCTGCGGATAGACCTTGCCCAGGTAGCCACGACGGTAGATCTGGCCGAGGTAGTAATCGGCAGCGACTTCGCGGCCCACGGCTTTCTGGAAATGTTCCTCGGCAACTTTCGCGTCGGCCGGGACCATTTTGCCTTCGTAGTAGACCTTGCCCAGCAGCAGTTCGGCGCGCGGCTGGTCGGCGGCGCGGCCGTTGTCCAGGTACTTCATCATCTGGTCGACGTCGCCCAGTTCGGGGAAGTCGTAAAGCAATTGCGCGAGGGTGACCCACGACGCCGGGTAGCCCGGAGCGATCGGCTCGAGCAGCGCCTGCGCGGTTTTTTCGTCGGTCTTGCCCAGGGTCGAATCGGCCAGCACGCGGGCCACGGAATCGACACGCTGCGCGGTGACGGTGCCACGGCTGTAACCGGCCTGCATCTGCTTGATCAGCTCGGCCTGTTGCTCCGGCTGGCCACGTTTCTGGTAGACGGTGGCCAGTTCGACGTAGCAGATGTCGGTGGTGTTGAGCGCGGCCTTGCAGATTTTTTCCACGTCATCCAGGTGCTGGTCGTAGGTGCCTTGGGTGCGATACAGCAGCACCTGCGCCAGACCGGCTTCCGGGTAACCGGATTTGCGCCACTGATCGATCTGCTGCTGGGCGTTGATGTTCGGGAAGCTGTGCGGGTATTGCAGATACAGCATCGCCAGCGGGATCAACGTGTTGCCTTCGCCATTGGCGGCGGCTTTTTTCAGCAGGGTTTCGGCTTCGTGGTGCTCGGCTTCGGTGGAGCCCGGCTTGGCCACCAGCAGACGACCGAGACGTGCCTGGGCACGCGGCGACACGCTGGCCGCTGCGCGGTAAGTCGCCTCGGCCTGTTTCATCTGCGCCGGGTCGCGGCTGTCGACCTGGATATCGGCCAGGCCGACTTGCGCCTCGCTGTAACCCAGATCGGCCAGTTGCTGGTAGTTCTGCGCAGCGGTGGCGGTGTCGCCACGCTTGAGCGCTTCGTTGGCCAGACGCTGATCGGGCAGCCCGGCGCAACCGGCCAGAGAAACTGCCAGTGCCAGCGAGCACACCATCAATCCCATGTGGGAGCGACGGTGCGGCGATCCGACCTGCTCGCGAAGCAGTCGACTCGGTACTTCAGACAAACCGCGCTGGCCCTTTCGCGAGCAGGCTCGCTCCCACAGGGTCGGCGGTGTGTTCAAGTTATGCGTAGTCACAGGCATGTCCTCGACTTAAAGACCGGCAGCCATGGCTTTGTCGATCAGCCAGTTCAGATTCGGGCCACGGTCGCTGTTCACTTCCACCGGGCGGCCGGCCAGGCTGCTGTCGAGCGGCTCGTCTGGCTGGATCTGTACGCGGATGTCGGAGGACAGGTCGGCGCTCTTCAGGCTGGTGCTGCTGACGATCTTGCCGGTGCGGGTCTTGTCTTCGCCGGCGATCTGGAAGCTCACCGGAGTGCCTGGACGCACGTCACCGAACTGGCGATAGGAGAAGCGTGCTTCAACGTTGGCCTGGGTGTTGCGCGGCACCAGTTGGAAGATCACGTCGCCCTTGCTCGCGTACTGACCGTCAGCCACCAGTTGCTGGGCCACGGTGCAATCGCACGGCGAGGTCAGGGTGCCGGTCATTTGCTTGCCGAACAGTTCTTCAACCTTGGCCGGGGCCAGTTGGTCTTCGGCCAGATGGCCCTTGAGTACGTCGAGCATGCTGGTGCTGAAGGTCGCCAGCGGTGCGCCTTTGGCGGCAACGCCGTCGGACTTGACCAGGCTTTGTACGGTGCCGTCGCGCGGCATGGTGATGTTCATCCCCGGCACGCTGACCAGACCGGCCTGGGCGTGGCTGACGAAGTACATGCCGTACACCGACTTGAAGATGAAACCGGCAGCGACCAGACCAACAGCGAAAATACCGGCGCTGAAGGTCACGGCTTTCAGGCGGCCGAACGGGGGCATGCCGGTATCGTTGGTCTTGTTCTTGCGCGCCTTGGTGAAGTTGTCGCGCTGCAGGGTCGCCAGCACTTCGCCGATGCTGACGATGTCGCCAGCCAGGTGCGAAGTGATCAGGTGGCGCAGGGTGGAAATGTCCTGCGGCTCGAGGTTCTGGAACTGGCAGCCGGCGCGGCCGGTGGCGCGATCGAAGGAACGCACCTGCAGTTCAACGTCCATGGCCAGGCCGAGATTGTCGATGACAAATTGCAGACGCGCCTTGTACACCTCGCCGATGGTCAGCGGCATCTGCCCGGCGTTGAACGCCAGACCGCCAGCCGACAGATCGAGGACCCGCGCTTCGAGCGGAGTCCGGTCAGGGCCGAAGAAACGCAGCTTGGCCGGGATTTTCACGCGAGCGTGCTGGCGCTGGGCTTCGGATTCATGCACTACGTTGACGTTGACGGCGGTATTCATAGGGGCGATTTCCTTGTTAATTCAATAGGAGCGGGTCAGACCATCATCAGCAGCACGGCGACAAAAATGCTGCCGGCGGAGAAGGTCATGGTCCGAGACGACCAGGTGTTGAACCAACGTTGAAAGCTGGCGAGATCACGGGTCAGGGATGTGGGCTGGCGAGTCCAGGATTGTTGGTCGAGGCGGAAGAACACGTAGATCTTCACCAGGGCACCAACGATCTGGTTGTAATACAGAATCGCCGGGTAAGCAGGGCCGATGCGGTGACCGGAACACGACAGCAACAGCGTCAGGATCAGGCGGGTGATACCGATCCACAGCAGGTACACGAGGATGAACGCGGTGCCGTACTTGAAGCTGGCGATCAGTGCGACGGTCAGGCCGAGCAGCGAGGTCCACATCGACACGCGCTGGTCGAACAGTACCACCGAGGTGAACGCGCCGAGGCGACGGATACCCAGGCCCAGTGCGCGCGAGTTCTGGCGCAGGTTGTTGCCGTACCAGCGGAACATCAGCTTGCGGCTGGCCTTGATGAAGCTCTTTTCCGGCGGATGCTCAACGGTGTTGATCGCGGCGTCCGGCACGTAGAAGGTGTCGTAACCCAGGCGCATCAGGCTGAACCAGCTCGACTTGTCGTCACCGGTCAGGAACTTGAAGCGGCCCAGGCGCCAGTGTTGCAGCGAGTCGCTTTCAACGTCGGCGATGAATTCCGGATTGGTCACCACGGAGGCTTTGAATACCGACATCCGACCGGTCATGGTCAGTACGCGCTTGGACAGGGCCATCGAGCACATGTTGATGTGGCGCTGGGCGAAACGCAGCTTGTGCCATTCGCTCATGATGTAGCCGCCGCGCACTTCGCAAAACTCGTTGGTGGTCAGGCCGCCGACATTGCCGAACAGCTGGAACCACGGCACGGTCTTGCGCACGACGCCTTCGCCGAGCACGGTGTCGCCGTCGATCACGGCCACCACGGCACGGTCGTCCGGCAGGTGACGGGAGATCGCGCGGAAACCGAAGGCCAGACCATCGCGCTTGCCGGTACCGGGGATACGCACGAAGTCGAGCTTGACCCGCTCCGGCGGATTCATCCGCGCCCACAACGCCTTGACCAGCAGCTCGTCGGACATTTCCACGATCGAGCAGACAATGGTGGTCGGCAGTTCGCAGTCGATGGCTTCGCGGATCACCGAGCTGTAGACCTGCGCGGTGGTCAGCGCGTCAATACGAAAGCTGGTGACCATCAGAAACACATGCGACGGGTCGGCCGCTTTACCCAGCTTGCGTACTTTGCGACGCAGGTGCGGGTAAACGATGTAGAGAAAAATCATGCCGCGCACAAAGTGCGTTGCACCCATCGAGTAGCGCCAGATACCTACGGCGCCAATCAGGAAAATGAAGTCCTTCGACTCGGAGTCGAATGTGGACGTGGGCAGCATCAAGGCCAGGCCCATCAGCAGACTGAGATAAAAAAGCCAGCCGGCTGATTGCAGAAAAAAATGTTTGAGCTTGGTCATAACCGTCATCCGAAGGTAAGGGAAGCTGCAAGTTGCAAGCTTCAAGCTGCAAGCCAATCGCGTTGACTTGCAGCTCGACGCTTGTCGCTTGGGGCTGCGTTACCAGCAAATGCCTTCGGTGCGGCTACCGGCGCTGGTGGGCTTGGACATGAAGCCCACCAGGTCGATGACTTGCTTGCCCTGCGGCGCTTCCTGGGCCAGCGAACGGAATTTCTCGTCGCGGTTGCCGAGGATGATCACGTCGGAGTTGTCGATCACCGAGTCGAAGTCGGAGTTGAGCAGGGACGATACGTGCGGAATCTTCGATTCGATGTAGTCCTTGTTCGCACCGTGGACACGGGCGTATTCGACGTTGCTGTCGTAGATACTCAGGTCGTAACCCTTGCCGATCAGCATTTCCGCCAGTTCGACCAGCGGGCTTTCGCGCAGGTCGTCGGTGCCGGCCTTGAAGCTCAGACCGAGCAGGGCGACTTTGCGTTTTTCATGGCTTTCAACGATGTCGAAAGCGTTCTGCACTTGCGATTCGTTACTGCGCATCAGCGAGTTGAGCAGCGGCGCTTCGACGTCCAGGGAGCCGGCGCGGTAGGTCAGCGCACGCACGTCTTTGGGCAGGCACGAACCGCCGAAGGCGAAGCCCGGGCGCATGTAGTACTGGGACAGGTTCAGAGTCTTGTCCTGGCAAACCACTTCCATCACTTCACGACCATCGACGCCGACGGCTTTGGCGATGTTGCCGATCTCGTTGGCGAAGGTCACTTTGGTCGCGTGCCAGACGTTGCAGGTGTACTTGATCATCTCGGCAACGGCGATGTCCTTGCGGATGATCGGTGCGTCGAGTTCTTCGTACAGCGATTGCAGAACGTCGCCTGAGGCGGTATCGAACTCGCCGATAACGGTCATCGGTGGCTGATCGTAGTCAGCGATGGCGGTGGATTCGCGGAGGAATTCCGGGTTGACCGCTACGCCAAAATCGACGCCAGCCTTCTTGCCCGAGCAGTCTTCCAGAATCGGGATGACCACGTTGGCCACGGTGCCTGGCAACACGGTGCTGCGCACGACGATGGTGTGACGGGTGGTTTTTTCACGCAGGACAAAACCGATCTCGCGGCACACGGCCTCGATGTAGTTAAGTTCCAGGTCGCCGTTCTTCTTGCTTGGCGTGCCGACGCAGATCATCGACAGGTCGGTATCACGAATCGCCTCGGCGAAGTTGGTCGTGCCGCGCAGACGACCGGTCTGGATACCCTGCTGCAGCAGTTCGCCCAGGCCCGGTTCAACGATCGGCGATTTGCCGGCGTTAATCATGTCGATCTTGTCTTTGGCAACATCGACGCCAACTACGTCATGGCCCCGTGCAGACAGGCAACCGGCACATACTGCGCCAACGTAACCCAAACCAAATATGCTGATGCGCATCGCAATTACCTCTGTATATATCAGGCCTTAGAAGGCCGGAGTTAATGGTGTTCAGCGGTCACTAGTGCACTCGGAAGTGCGGCTTACAGGCGCCACAATGCCGTGTGCAGGCATACAAAGTTCCGAGTGTCTAATAAGTGCACTCAAGATGTGCGCAACTAGGCCTTGTTGTTATGACTTGCCCTGTTATGCAGCCGATCTTCCGTGCGGGAAGACTCTAGTGCAGTCGTGTAGCCTGCTCGACGTCCGGTAGGGAGCCGGTAAATCAAGCAGTTAGGTGCTCAGGCGAGCACGTTTATAGGGGCGCGGCCTTGGCCTTTGTAGGGGATATTAATGGTGCGTATCTCCTGTCCTTCGATTGTTTTGAGACTCGTTAGTCACTCAGGCAAGTTGCTGTGACAACTTGGTTACATGGCTATCAGCTCTGCGTAAGTTATCTCGTACAAACTCGGTGAGAATCGTTACCGGTGGTATGAGCAACGCATTTGGACATAGTTCCAGCCCGCTCATCGTGCCAGCCGAAATTTTTTGAAATATTGATGAAGATGGCACTGGGTGCAAATTGATAGCACTAACGATTTCGCCCTTTAGTTATCGGGGCGGAACCGGGGCCGATAGTTTTGTGCCACTACGGGTAAAAAATTTAGGTGCCACTACTGAAAAAAAACTTCAGTGTCGAGTGAAACTAAAATTAGAAAATTGAGTGTGGTTTTATTGGCGCCATGAATTTGGCGATATGTCGCGGGGGGATTTTGACTTCGGGCGGACTGCACGACTCCTGAGGAAAAGAGTCGTGCAAAGGGCATGCTTTATTCCGGGGCGTGGTCGCGCAAAAACACCAGATTGTCGGGTTTCGACTGCTCGGCGCTGTAGCGATAACCCTGTACATCGAATTGCTTGAGCTGAGCCGGGTCGTTGATGCGTTCCTGGATCACAAAACGGCTCATCAGGCCGCGCGCTTTCTTCGCGTAGAAACTGATGATCTTGTACTGGCCGTTCTTCTGATCCTTGAACTCGGTATTGATGATCCGCGCCTTCAACGCGCTGCGCTTGACCGCAGAAAAGTATTCGTTGGAAGCAAGGTTGAGCAGTACGTCATCGCCCTGATCGGCCAGCGCTTCATTCAGCCACTCGCTGATGCGCGTGCCCCAGAACGCATACAGATCCTTGCCACGGGCGTTGGCCAGTTTGGTGCCCATTTCCAGGCGATAGGGTTGCATCAGGTCCAGCGGCCGCAGCAGGCCATAAAGGCCGGAGAGCATGCGCAGGTGTTTTTGCGCGTAATCGAATTGCGCTTCGCTGAAGGACTGAGCATCCAGGCCGGTGTACACATCGCCCTTGAAGGCAAGCAGCGCCTGTTTGGCGTTGTCCGGGGTGAAGGCGGGTGTCCAACTGCCGAAACGCGCGGCGTTGAGGCCACCGATCTTGTCGGACACGTGCATCAACTCGCTGATCTGCGCCGGACTCAGCTCGCGCAACTGCTGGATCAATTCCTGGGAATGATCGAGGTACTGCGGCTGGGTAAAGCGCTGGGTCGCCGGCGGTGTTTCGTAGTCGAGGGTCTTGGCGGGGGAAATCACCATCAGCATGAAGTCGTCTCCTTTAATCGTGGGGGCGATTCTAGGGGGTTGTTCTTGTTGACTCCAGCTATGGGGGTTATAGGTCGGTGCAAGTGCCGGGATTTGCGACGGTTGGTGGATTTTACCCTCACCCCAGCCCTCTCCCAGAGGGAGAGGGGGCCGATGTTCGCTGGATTCATATTTGAGTTCGACTCGATAGCTCAGGTAGACGGATATCGAAAGAACCGCTCGGTCAGCTCCCTCTCCCTCTGGGAGAGGGCTGGGGTGAGGGTGACGACCTTGAATCTTGCACATCAGCTATAGTGCCGCGCGGGTTTTGTTATGGAGACATCCCTTTGCGCATTGTTCTTTTATTCACCGCGTGGCTGCTGAGCTTCGCGGCCATGGCGGCGCCCGGTGACGCGGCGACGCTGGATCGCACGACCTGGCCGGAGCAGCTCAGCAACCCGACCCTGTTCGACGTCGCGTCGCGGGCGGAAATCCTCATGTTCGCTCGCGGCCTGCTCGGCACCGAGTCCATCGACGAGGCGGCACTGGCCCAGCGCCTGGGCCTGCGCACGGTCAATATCGATGCGGTCAATCAACTGCGCCAGCGCCTCTGGCAGCGCTTGCTGAGCAACTACAACCAGGCCCAGCAAAGCTGCGATCAGGACGCCTCGTTCTGCTTCCTCGTCGAAGACCTGCCGACCCTGCGCGAGCAGGCGGCCAAGTTCGTCGTCAGCGACGACAGTTATTACACCAAATGGGCCGAGCCGAGCCGGATCTTCCATTTGCAGTACCTCGACGAGTTGATGCGCAAGGCCGCGCTGTCACCGCAAACCAGTAACGAATTCGATCGTTTTGGCGACTACGAGCGCAACGGCGACGACATGCATGATCGGCTGTTTCTGCTGACCTTCGACAGCGCCGCCAACGCGCAACCGGACAACACCGACTGGCTGACCGAGTACTTGCGCAAGTCCAATCTGAGCGGGACATTCTTTGTCCTGGGCAAGGATATTCAGGCGCGACTCACCGGCCGTTCGGTCAGCAGCCTGCAGGCGAGTTTCTCCCGGCAGTGCGTGGGCGTGCAGGGCTGGGAGTTCCGCTCCCACAGCCATTGGCAGGACTGGCAGGATTCGGTACGGCGCAGCGCCGATCTGGTGAAAAACAAACTGCCGGAAAACTACGTGCCGCTGTTCCGTCCGCCGGATGGCCAGCGCCGCAGTGACGCGCAAGGTTTTTTCAATAGCCAGGGCCTGCAAGTGGCGCTGTGGGACATTGATGCTCAGGACGGTGCCGGCAAGCTCAAGGGCCCGGCGAGCGCGCAGCGAGTGTTGACCCTGATGCTGCTGTGGCGTCATGGAGTGATCAATTTCAACATGAAACAGGATGCGGTGAAGACGTCCTTGCCGTGGCTGATCACACAGACTGCGCAGAGCGGCATTGGCTGGGAAGACTGTCAGGACGCGTTTCGTTGAGAAACGACAAAAAGCCCGTAAACATTGGGCTTGGGGTAATTTCCAGGAAGAATTCGATGCAGGCGGACTTCCGACTTTAGCGGGGTACGGGGAGTCCGCCAAGGGCTTTTCGTCACTCTGCAAAATAAACTTAAAAAAACCGTCAAAGTGCTTTTTTATGTCATCGGTTTTGGAGTATTACGAAGACAGACCGCCGAAACCTGCAACACAGGTGGCGTCTTCCCAGACTCCTATTGTGTGCAGTTCATCCAGGCCCTCGTGGATGAATTCGGCAGTCACCTCGAGGCGCAGCACTGTCAAGGTATTGCGTCGAATGGCTCCCACAAAGGTGACCGAGTATGGATGATCACGGACGCAGCCCTTCCTCCAACCAGCCAATCCTGTATGTACTCGATACCAACGTATTGATTCACGATCCAAATGCCCTGCTGAATTTCGAAGAACACCACGTCGCCATCCCGATGACCGTGCTGGAAGAGCTGGACAAGCTCAAGAGCGGCCATCACAGCGTGGCCGCCGAATGCCGTCAGGCGATCCGCCTGATCGACAAAACCCTGGGCGATGCGTCCCCCGAGGACGTCGAACTGGGTGTGCCGATCCAGCGCGGCAAGGGCGGGCCGAAAGGCTTGCTGTCAATTCTGATGAGCAAGCAGGCCGAGTCGAACCTGATTCTGCCCGAGCATCTGAACGACAACAAAATCATCAACCAACTGATTGATCTGCACACCCGCGATCCGCAGAAACCGGTGGTGCTGGTCACCAAAGACATCAACATGCGCCTCAAGGCGCGCGCCTGTGGCATCGATGCCGAGGACTACAGCACCGACCAGTTGGTCGATGACGTGTCCCTGCTGCCCAACGGCTACCACAACATGACCGGCTCCTTCTGGGACCGCGTGAGCAAGGTCGAAACCCGTCAGGACCACGGCCGCACCTGGCATCAGGTGCAACTGATCGACAACCTGCCGGCCGTGCACATCAACGAGTTCATCATCGACGAGCAGGGCTTTGTCGGCTGGATCAAGGAAATCCAGGAAGACCGCCTGCTGATCCTCGACCTGCACCAGGAACCGCTGCTGCATCAGGAGGCCTGGGGCCTGAAGCCGCGCGACATCTATCAGAGTCTGGCCCTGTATGCGTTGCTTGATCCGGACATTCATCTGGTCAACCTGTCCGGCGCCGCCGGTTCCGGTAAAACCATTCTGGCGCTGGCCGCTGCGATCGAGCAGACCATGGTCAGCAAACGTTATCGGCGCATTATCGCCACCCGCAGCGTGCAGGGCCTGGACCAGGAAATCGGTTTCCTGCCCGGCACCGAAGCGGAGAAAATGGAGCCTTGGCTGGGCGCCATCACCGACAACCTCGAAGCCTTGCACATGGATGACGAAAACACCCATGGCAGCGTCGACTACATCCTCAGCAAAGTGCCGTTGCAGTTCAAATCGCTCAACTACATTCGCGGTCGCAGCTTCCAGCAGAGCCTGATCCTGATCGACGAATGCCAGAACCTCACGCCGCACCAGATGAAAACCATCATCACCCGTGCCGGCGCCGGTTCCAAAGTGGTGTGCCTGGGCAACCTGGCGCAGATCGACACCCCATACCTGTCCGCGACCAGCTCCGGGCTGACCTACCTGACCGAACGCTTCAAGGATTTCCCCAACGGTGTGCACATCACCCTGCAAGGGGTGCCTCGCTCGATCCTGGCCGAATACGCCGAATCGCATCTGTAACCCTTCCCACAAGACCGGGCGGCCCTTAAAGCCGCCCGGTTTTTTTATGGATGAATGCATATCTCCTGTGGGAGCGAGCCTGCTCGCGAATGCGGTGTATCAGTCGACATCTATAGTGAATCTGAATCCGCTTTCGCGAGCAGGCTCGCTCCCACAGGGGGCAACGGTGATTTCATAATCAGTGATGCGGATATCTGACCCACAGGTTTACAATCCACGCTCCTGATCAGGAGTAATCCCGTGCTGACTCATCTCGATTCCCAAGGTCGCGCCAACATGGTCGACGTCACTGAAAAAGCCGTGACGTTCCGTGAAGCGACCGCTCAAGCGCTGGTGCGCATGCTCCCTGAAACCCTGCAGATGATCGTCAGCGGCGGCCACCCCAAGGGCGATGTGTTCGCCGTGGCGCGCATTGCCGGGATTCAGGCGGCGAAGAAAACCAGCGATCTGATTCCCCTGTGCCATCCGCTGATGCTGACCGGCGTCAAAGTCGAACTCAGCGCCGAGGGTGAGGACAGCGTGCGCATTGTCGCTCGCTGCAAGCTGTCCGGGCAGACCGGTGTCGAGATGGAAGCGCTGACCGCCGCCAGCGTCGCCGCCCTGACCATTTACGACATGTGCAAAGCCGTGGATCGTGGCATGACCATCGAGAGCGTGCGGCTGCTGGAGAAGGTCGGCGGCAAGAGCGGCCACTTCCAGGCGGAGCAGCCATGAAACTGACCGTGAAGTTTTTTGCCCGTTACCGTGAAGCGTTGGGCGTGGATTCGGTTGCGGTTGAAGGCGATTTCGCCACCGTCGATGACGTTCGCGCACTGTTGGCGCAACGTGATGGCGCCGAAGTGCTGAGCGAGCAGAACCTGATGTGCGCACGTAACGAAGACCTCTGCCAGCTCGACGAGCCGGTGGTCGATGGCGACGAAGTGGCGTTTTTCCCCACCGTGACCGGAGGCTGAACATGGCGATTCGCGTGCAGGCCACGCCGTTCGATCCGGGCGCTGAAGTCAATGCGATGCACGCGGCCAATGTCGGCGTTGGCGCGGTGGTGAGCTTTGTCGGTTACGTGCGCGACTTCAACGACGGTCTCGACGTGGCCGGGATGTTCCTCGAACACTATCCGGGCATGACCGAAAAAGCCCTCGGCAAGATCGCTGTCGAAGCCGAGCAGCGCTGGCCGCTGCTCAAGCTGGAAGTGCTGCACCGCATTGGCGCGCTGGAGCCGGGCGAGCCGATCGTCTTCGTCGGCGCCGCCAGCGCCCACCGCCAGGCCGCTTTCGATGCCTGCGCCTTCGTCATGGACTACCTGAAAACCCGCGCGCCGTTCTGGAAGAAAGAAAACACCAGCGATGGACCACGTTGGGTCGAAGGGCGGGACAGTGATCATGCCGCCGCCGATCGCTGGAAAAAGTAATTTCTGTAGCGCCCTCCAGTCAGTCTTCGCGAGCAGGCTCGCTCCCACATTTGAAATGCGTTCCCCTGTGGGAGCGAGCCTGCTCGCGAAGGCGTCATCTGCGACACCGAAAGTCCTTCCCTTTCTACCCGATTGACGATTTGTACCTGAGAGTCCAGTATGGATTTCCAAGTACAAAAAAGCTTCTGTCTTGCAGCTATCAGCTTGCCGCTTGTAGCTGCTCTTCTTCGCCAAACCAACAACAATCCGCGAGAGAACGAACATGAAGAAACTCCCCCTCATCACCGGCCTTGCCTTCAGCCTGCTGGCCTGTGCCAGCACCTTTGCCGCCGAGAAGACCTTGCGCATCGGCATCGAAGCGGCTTACCCACCGTTCGCTTCGAAAACCGACAAAGGTGAAATCGTCGGTTTCGACTACGACATCGGCAATGCCCTGTGTGCGCAGATGAAGGTCAAGTGCGTGTGGGTTGAAGGTGAGTTCGACGGGCTGATTCCTTCGCTGAAAGTGAAGAAGATCGACATGGCGCTGTCGTCGATGACCATCAACGAAGATCGCAAGAAGTCGGTGGATTTCAGCCACAAGTATTACTTCACTTCTTCGCGTCTGGTGATGAAGGAAGGCGCTACGGTGGATGATCAGTACGCCAGCCTCAAAGGCAAGAACGTCGGCGTGCAGCGCGCGACCACCACTGATCGTTACGCCACCGAGGTGTTCGAACCCAAGGGCATCAACGTCAAGCGCTACAGCAACAACGAAGAAATCTACATGGACCTGGCGGCGGGGCGCCTTGATGCGATTTTTGCCGACACCATTCCGCTCAATGACTTCCTGTCGATGCCGCGTGGCAAAGGTTATGCGTTTGTCGGGCCGGAGCTGAAGGATCCGAAGTACGTCGGCGAGGGCGCGGGGATTGCCGTGCGCAAGGGCAACGGTGAACTGGTCAGCCAGTTGAACCGCGCCATCGACGGGATTCGCGCGAATGGCGAGTACCAGAAGATTTCCGAGAAGTATTTCAAAGCTGATATCTACGGCGATTGATCAAGCGCTTTCGCGAGCAGGCTCGCTCCCACAGGGGTAACGCATTCCAAATGTGGGAGCGAGCCTGCTCGCGAAGAGGCCAGCGCTAGCGATGCAAATCTTCAGCCCTTCAGTTCCTTCAAATGCTTGTACACCGTCGCCCGTCCCATGTTCAGCACATTGGCCACGTAGTTCGAAGCGCTCTTGCCCTTGAACGCGCCCTCGGCGTGCAGCGCCAGCACCAGCTCGCGTTTGTGGTCACGGGTCAGCAGATTCAGGCTCAACTGCCGCTCGCGCAACCAGGCGTGGAGGAAGGTGTTGATGCGCTCCTGCCAGTCATCACGGAACAGCGAGTCCGGCTGCGGAATCAGTTTGCTCGGTGACAGGAACAGATCCAGCGCCGCCTTGGCGTTCTCGAACAGCGAGATATTCAGATTGATGCACAGCACCGCCAGCGGACGACTTTCGCTGTCGCGCAGCACAGTGCTCAGGCTGCGAATTTTCTGACCGTCCCAGTTGAGCTTTTCGTACGGGCCGATGTTCCTGTCGCTGACATCCTCGCTGAGCATGTCTTCCAGCGACGAGTCGTCGCCGATTTCGCGCTTGGACAGGTTATTGGCGATGTAGTCGACCTTCTGCGTGCGCAGGTCGTGCAGCACCACCTCGGCGTGGGGAAAGAACAGCGTGGCGATGGCGTCGGCGATGGCGCGGAAGTTATCCAGCGCCGGATCGAATTCGGGGGCAGTCATGACAGTGGAGCTCCAGGCAGCGTCAGCGCCCCTTGTGCCGGGGCGCTGCGAGTGTGCCGCAATCTTTTCGACGAGTCGATGCGATCAAGCCAGTCGGGCCGGGGAGAGCATGGCGCTGTCCAGACCGAATTGATGCAGGTGCTCGGGAAACGGCTCGCCGCGGACCAGCGCCGCGCTGGCCTGGCCCATCGCTGGCGACGTCTGGATGCCGTAACCGCCCTGCGCGGCGACCCAGAACAGCCCCGGAACTTGCGGATCGAAGCCGCTGAGCAGATCACCGTCGGCAACGAAACTGCGCAGGCCTGCCCACGTGCGGGTCGGGCGGCGGATGGTCAGCGTGGTGGCCTCTTCGATCTGATAGATGCCCATGGCGATGTCGAGTTCTTCCGGCTGCACGTCGTGCGGTTCGACCGGATCGGCGTTGGCCGGCGAGCCGAGGAACATGCCGGCGTCGGGCTTCATGTAGAAGGATTCGTCGAGGCTGACCAGCATTGGCCAGTGATGAGTGTCCACGCCTTCCGGGCCGGCAAAGATAAATGCGGCGCGGCGCTTCGGTTGCAGCCCCAGCGGCTGCGCTCCGGCCAGGGCAGCGATCTTGTCGGCCCAGGCACCGGCAGCGTTGATGAGCACCGGTGCGCTGAATGTCTCGCCGTTGGTCTGCACGATCCACAGGCCATCGGCATCGCGGCTCAAGCCGAGCACCTCGCAATCGGTGCGGACTTCGCCGTGATTGCGCCGAATGCCGCGCAGGTAGCCTTGATGCAGCGCGTCGGTGTCGATGTCGCAGGCCGATGGATCGTAGATCGCACCGTGGACTTTTTCCCGGCGCAGGATCGGCAGGCGCGCGCAGGCTTCGTCGGCGCTGAGCAGTTGCATCTGCGGCACGGTGGCTTTGGCGCTGAGGTATTGGTTGTTCAGTTCGGCGGGATCACCGATGAAGTCGACGGTCATTTCGCCGCGTGGGGTCAGCAGCGGGTGCTCGCAGAAGCCGCTTGGAGGGCTGTCGAAAAACGCGCGGCTGGCCTGAGTCAGTGCGCGGACCTGTGCGGTGCCGTAGGCGGCGGTGTACAGCGCGGCGGAGCGACCGGTGGAGTGATAGCCCGGATGGGTTTCACGCTCGAGCACGATCACTTTGCCGTGCGGCGCCAGCCAGAACCCGGTAGAAGCGCCGGCAATCCCGCCGCCGATGATGATGAAATCTGCGTGGTTCATGTAGGTCTCCAGTGGGTACCAATATCAAGGCGTTCGCTAGTCCCTTGTGGGAGCGAGCCTGCTCGCGAAAGCGGTGTATCAGTCGACATCTTCGGTGAATGTCAGACCGCATTCGCGAGCAGGCTCGCTCCCACAGGGGATTTTTGGCGTTAATGGGTTAAGTGATAAACCGCATTGGCGAGGGCGATGTCTTCCAGGCCCAAGCCGATTGAACGGAAGAACACGTGACGGTCGTAACCCGGGCGCTGCACTTTTTCGCCGAGCAAGTCGGCGAGGTCGCCGACAATCGAATCCTTGTCCCAGCCATGCTGTTCGGCGGCAATCAGCATCTCACCTGCCGAACCGGGCGTGGTCAGACGATAGTCGCAGAACACCTGCATGTCGTTGAGGCTTTGCGGCGGTACTTCATGAGCGCGCGGGGCGTTGGTGCTGATCGAGGTGATCAGCGCCGGTTTGTGCAGTTGCGCCGGATCAATCACCGGCCCGGCCGACGAGGTGCAGAGCATGATCACGTCAGCATCGGAGATGGCGGTCTCGCGGCTGTCGGCAAACTTCAGTGACGGCGCGATGGACTTCAACACAGTCTGTGTTTCCGCATCTTCCAGCAGCGACGGCGAATACAGGCTGATGCTCTGCCAGTCGCGCAGCGCTTTGGCGTAATGCAGATGCGCTTGAGCAACCTTGCCGCTGCCGATGATCGCCAGTCGCTGGGCATTCAACGGCGCGAGGGCGTCGACCGCCACTGCCGTGGTCGCGGCGGTGCGCGCGGTGGTCAGCTCGCCGGCATCACAGAGCAGCAGCGGCTGGCCGGTTTTCATCGACATCAACAATGTCCATGCCGTCACCAGCGCACCCTGCTCACGGACGATGTACGGCGAAGTCTTCACTCCGTACACGCCATCCTCGGCCAGCACGCCCAGATAATTGATGAAGTCGCCGGCGCCCTTGGCGAACTCGACCAATTGCTGCGCCGGCTGTACGGCGTTACCGGCCGCCAGATCGCGGAACAGCTTGCGCAGGATTTGCGGAACATCGATACGCGCCAATAGCTCATGGGCCTGGGCTTGATCGATCACATAAGGCGTACTGGACATTTCGCGCTCCGAAACTAAACTTATTTTTCCATTATGGACTTTTAGTTCTGGCTAGCAACCATCGAGCATAAAAAAAGCGCAGTCCGTTTCCGGCTGCGCTTTCTCATATAGCGGAGCTTACTGCGGACGCTTTCGCTCAACCGCACGCAGCAGATGCGTCGGCGGGGTTTCGCAGCTGATCTTGCGACCAAGTTTTTCTTCGATGGACGGCAACTGGTAGGAGTCGTCCTCGCCGGCAAAGCTGATCGACACACCGTCAGCGCCGGCACGACCGGTACGGCCAATGCGGTGCACGTAGTCGTCCGGCACTTCCGGCAGGGTGAAGTTGATCACGTGGCTGATGCCGTCGATGTGGATGCCGCGACCGGCGACATCGGTGGCCACCAGCACGCGAATCTTGCCTTCGCGGAAGCCTTCCAGAGTCTTGATGCGCTTGTGCTGCGGTACGTCACCGGACAGTTGCGCAGCGTTCACACCGTCGCGCACCAGACGTTCTTCGATGCGGCGCACTTCGTCCTTGCGGTTGGCGAACACCATCACGCGCTCCCAACCGTTGTCGTTGATCAGGTTGAAGAGCAGCTTGTACTTGTCGGCACCGGCCACGGCGTAGATGTGTTGCTCGACGTTGTCGCTGGCGACGTTGAGTGATTCGATCTCGACAATGGACGGGTCGGTGGTCCACTGCTTGGCCAGGTTCATCACGTCTTCGGTGAAGGTCGCGGAGAACAGCAAAGTCTGGCGTTCGGACTTCGGCGGGGTCTGGCGAATGATCTGCCGCACTTGCGGGATGAAACCCATGTCGAGCATGCGGTCGGCTTCGTCCAGCACCATCACTTCGACCATGTCCAAATGCACGTCGCCGCGCTGGTTGAAGTCGAGCAGGCGCCCCGGTGTTGCAACGAGAATGTCGCAGTGGCGCGCTTCGAGGTGTTTGAGCTGTTTGTCGAAGTCCATGCCACCGACGAAGGTCATTACGTTGAGGCCGGTGTACTTGGTCAGGTCAGCGGCGTCCTTGGCGATCTGCACCACCAGCTCGCGGGTCGGCGCGATGATCAGTGCGCGCGGTTCGCCCATGTAGCGCTCTTTCGGCGGCGGCGTCTGCAGCAACTGGGTGATGATCGAGATCAGGAACGCGGCGGTCTTGCCGGTGCCGGTCTGCGCGCGGCCAATGGCGTCTTTGCCGGCGAGGGTGAAACCCAGCACCTGCGCCTGGATCGGCGTGCAGTACGGAAAGCCCAGGTCCTGGATGGCGTGCATCAGTTCCGGAGCAAGCTTGAAATCGTGAAAGCGGGTTTTGCCTTCCTGCGGCTCGACGACGAAGTCTTCGAGTTTCCATGGAATGACCGGTGCCTGGGGCTTCGGTTCGCGACGTGACCTGGCCGGTTTCGGCGCTTCGCTGGTTGCAGGCTCTACGGCAATTGGCGCTGGCGCAGCGGGTATTTCTTCTGGCTTCGGTGCGGCTGCGGGAGCGGGGCGGTCGGCCTGCGGGGCATCGGTGCGATGACCGGGGGCGTGCGACGGCGCACTGGGAACTGGCGCGAGCTGCTCAGCCTCGCTTTTACCGAACATCTTCTTGAGTGCTTTGAGCACGGTCATCTCATCAGTTGGTTAAGGAATGTACGCCGGCCAGTGTAATGCAAGAATCGGGCGCGGCGTAGTAGGAGGGATCAATGGGCGGACATTGCTCGCAAATCAGCGCAGGCGTTCGCTCAGCCAGACGCCGACGTCGCGAATCTCTTCAGGTAACACTTCGTGCTCCATTGGGTATTCCTGCCATGTCACGGTGACACCATGCTTCTTCAGATGCTCGTAAGCGCTGCGACCCATCGAGTTCTGCACCACACCATCGAACTGCCCGTGCAGACACAGCACCGGAATACGCTGCTGACTGGCGGATAACTCCAGTTCGTCGCTGAATGTCGGTGCGTACGTCGACAACGCCAGCACCCCGCCCAACGGTCCCTGCCATTTCAGAAAAGCGGTGTGCAGCACCACTGCGCCGCCTTGGGAAAACCCGGCAAGAAAAATCCGCGAGGCGTCTATTCCGCTGGCGCGCTCGTTTTCGATCAGTTCGATGATGCGCTCTGCCGACGCTTGCAGCTGGTCACGGTCGATCGCCCGCGCTGGACTCATGGCCTTGATGTCGTACCAGCTGGGCATGGCATATCCGCCATTTATCGTCACTGGACGGGTCGGTGCCTGCGGCAGCACAAAGCGTGTGCTCAACAGACTTTCCTGCAACGCCTCGGCCACCGGCAGGAAGTCGTAACGGTCGGCGCCGAGGCCGTGCAGCCAGATCACGCAGGCATCCGCGGGCTTAACAGGCTGAAGAATCAAGGGCTCGGTCATGTCTGCTCCAAAAATGTGCGGGCGCTCTCATTAAGTGCGTGATTGAAGTGCGCGCCCGGTTGATCCGTTAACAAGATGTCGCAAGGTTACAAGTTTAGCTATTGACGTGTCGCGCAATCACTTTCGCAAGCGGTGTGGTACGGCGTTTGCTACGGAGGTTTCTGTACGAAGCGTCTTACGCGTGGCGGTAACACTATCAGTCTACGTCGCGCGATGGGACAGCAACGAATCCGGTGATGGATGTTCGCCAATGGCCGCAACGGGCTTAGCGAACGTGAAAGGGCTACAGCCCGTTCGGCCGATTGGTGAGAAGTGAGTGATCCATGATGTGGATTTTCTCCTACTAGACTCATAGCGAAGGTCTTACGTCGGTTGACCCCAAAAAAAGCCAACACGGGTCAACAACGCCTCAAAAGGGTGCGACAGGACTCAAGCTCCGACACAACAAGAGCAAAACTGGAGGTTTGAATGAAGATGTTGAAATCCACTCTGGCGGTCGTGACTGCTGCAGCAGTACTCGGCGTCAGCGGGTTCGCTCAGGCGGGTGCAACCCTGGATGCGGTACAGAAAAAAGGTTTCGTGCAGTGTGGCGTGAGCGACGGTCTGCCGGGCTTCTCGGTACCGGATGCGACCGGCAAGATCCTCGGCATCGACGCCGACGTCTGCCGCGCTGTGGCCGCAGCCGTTTTCGGCGACGCCAACAAGGTCAAGTTCAGCCAGTTGAACGCCAAGGAGCGCTTCACCGCGCTGCAGTCCGGCGAGATCGACATCCTGTCGCGCAACACCACCATGACCAGTTCCCGTGACGCGGGCATGGGCCTGAAATTCCCGGGCTTCATCACCTACTACGACGGCATCGGCTTTTTGGTGAACAACAAGCTGGGCGTGAAAAGTGCCAAAGAGCTCGACGGCGCGACCATCTGCATCCAGGCCGGTACCACCACCGAACTGAACGTTTCCGACTACTTCCGTGGCAACGGTCTGAAATACACCCCGATCACCTTCGACACCTCCGATGAAAGCGCCAAGTCGCTGGAATCCGGTCGTTGCGACGTGCTGACCTCCGACAAGTCCCAGCTGTTCGCCCAGCGCAGCAAGCTGGCTTCGCCGAAGGACTACGTGGTGTTGCCGGAAACTATTTCCAAAGAACCACTGGGCCCGGTCGTACGTAACGGCGACGACGAGTGGCTGGCGATCGTGCGTTGGGTCGGCTACGCGCTGCTCAATGCCGAAGAAGCCGGCATCACTTCGAAGAACGTCGAAGCTGAAGCCAAGTCCACCAAGAACCCGGACGTGGCCCGTATGCTCGGCGCTGACGGCGAGTACGGCAAAGACCTGAAGCTGCCGAAAGACTGGGTTGTGCAGATCGTCAAGCAGGTCGGCAACTACGGCGAAATCTTCGAGAAAAACCTCGGCAAGAGCACTCCGCTGGAAATCGACCGTGGCCTGAACGCCCTGTGGAACAACGGCGGCATTCAGTACGCACCACCAGTGCGCTAATGGTTCTGTCGCCCGGCGGGCCAACCGCCGGGTGATGTTCTTGTTCCATTTCTTCCGGGGCACTTCATGCAAAATTCAATCGGCGCACCAAAGCAGAGGCTCAGCCTCAGCGATCCACGAGTGCGTGCGTGGCTATTCCAGATCATCACGGTTGTGGCGGTGGTCTCGCTTGGCTGGTACCTGTTCGACAATACGCAAACCAACCTTCAGCACCGGGGCATCACCTCCGGTTTCAGCTTTCTGGAGCGCAGTGCCGGATTCGGCATCGCTCAAACCCTGATCGACTACACCGAAGCGGACAGTTACGCGCGGGTGTTTGTCATCGGCCTGCTCAACACCCTGTTGGTGACCTTTATCGGCGTGATCCTGGCGACGATTCTCGGTTTCATCGTCGGCGTGGCGCGGCTGTCGCAGAACTGGATCATCGCCAAACTGGCGACGGTGTATGTGGAAGTATTCCGCAACATTCCGCCGCTGCTGCAGATCCTGTTCTGGTACTTCGCGGTGTTCCTGACCATGCCGGGGCCGCGTAACAGCCACAACTTCGGTGACACCTTCTTCGTCAGCAGCCGTGGCCTGAACATGCCGGCCGCACTCGCTGCCGACGGCCTCTGGGCGCTCGTGATCAGCATCGTCCTGGCCTTTGTCGGCATCGTGCTGATGTGCCGCTGGGCCAACAAGCGCTTCGAAGAAACCGGCGTACCGTTCCACAAGTTCTGGACCGGCCTGGCAATTGCGCTGGTGATCCCGACCCTGTGCGCGCTGATCTTCGGCGCTCCGCTGCACTGGGAAATGCCCGAGCTCAAGGGCTTCAACTTTGTCGGTGGCTGGGTGCTGATCCCTGAACTGCTGGCATTGACCCTGGCGCTCACCGTGTACACCGCAGCGTTCATCGCCGAGATCGTACGTTCCGGGATCAAGTCGGTCAGCCACGGCCAGACCGAAGCAGCGCGTTCGCTTGGCCTGCGCAACGGCCCGACCCTGCGCAAGGTGATCATCCCGCAAGCCCTGCGCGTGATCATTCCGCCGCTGACCAGCCAATACCTGAACCTTGCGAAGAACTCCTCGCTGGCCGCCGGTATCGGTTACCCGGAAATGGTTTCGCTGTTCGCCGGCACCGTGCTCAACCAGACCGGGCAGGCTATCGAAGTGATTGCCATCACCATGAGCGTGTACCTGGCGATCAGTATCAGCATTTCCCTGCTGATGAACTGGTACAACAAGCGCATTGCGCTGATCGAGCGGTAAGGAAAAGCGCATGAGTACTCATACTTTCAAACCCGACATGCCCCCACCCAACAGCAGCATCGGCGTGGTGGCGTGGATGCGCGCGAACATGTTCTCCAGCTGGCTCAACACCCTGCTGACGCTGTTTGCGTTCTACCTGATCTACCTGGTCGTGCCACCGATCCTCAGTTGGGCGATCGTCGATGCCAACTGGGTCGGCACCACCCGCGCCGACTGCACCAAGGAAGGCGCCTGCTGGGTGTTCATTCAGCAGCGTTTCGGCCAGTTCATGTACGGCTACTACCCGACCGAACTGCGCTGGCGCGTCGACCTGACCGTGTGGCTGGCGGTCATTGGCGCAGCACCGCTGTTCATCTCGCGCATGCCGCGTAAAGCGGTGTACGGCCTGAGCTTCCTGGTGCTGTACCCGATCATCGCCTTCATCTTGTTGCACGGCGGTTTCGGTCTGACCACCGTGCCGACCAGCCAGTGGGGCGGCCTGATGCTGACCCTGGTGATCGCCACCGTCGGCATCGCCGGAGCATTGCCGCTGGGCATCGTGCTGGCGCTGGGACGGCGCTCCAATATGCCGGCGATTCGTGTGGTCTGCGTGACCTTCATCGAGTTCTGGCGCGGCGTGCCGTTGATTACAGTGTTGTTCATGTCCTCGGTGATGCTGCCGCTGTTCCTGCCCGAAGGCATGAACTTCGACAAGCTGCTGCGGGCGCTGATCGGCGTGATCCTGTTCCAGTCGGCCTACGTCGCCGAAGTGGTGCGCGGTGGTCTGCAAGCGATTCCCAAAGGGCAGTACGAAGCGGCTGCGGCGATGGGCCTCGGTTACTGGCGTTCGATGGGCCTGGTGATTCTGCCGCAAGCTCTGAAGCTGGTGATTCCCGGCATCGTCAACACGTTCATTGCGCTGTTCAAGGACACCAGCCTGGTGATCATCATCGGCCTCTTTGACCTGCTCAACAGTGTCAAGCAAGCCGCCGCCGACCCGAAATGGCTGGGCATGGCCACCGAAGGCTACGTGTTCGCCGCCCTGGTGTTCTGGATTTTCTGTTTTGGTATGTCGCGCTATTCCATGCATCTGGAACGCAAGCTCGACACTGGCCACAAGCGTTAGGAGTTCTCTGTAAATGAGCGAAGCAATCAAAAAGCCTGTGGGTCCGGAAGGCATCATCCAGATGCAGGGCGTGAACAAGTGGTACGGCCAGTTTCACGTACTCAAGGACATCAACCTCAACGTAAAACAGGGAGAGCGCATCGTCCTGTGCGGCCCGTCGGGTTCCGGTAAATCGACCACGATCCGTTGCCTCAATCGTCTGGAAGAACACCAGCAAGGGCGCATCGTCGTCGATGGCGTGGAACTGACCAACGACCTCAAGCAAATCGAAGCGATCCGCCGCGAAGTCGGCATGGTGTTCCAGCACTTCAACCTGTTCCCGCACCTGACCATCCTGCAGAACTGCACCCTGGCGCCGATGTGGGTGCGCAAGATGCCCAAGCGCAAGGCCGAAGAAATCGCCATGCATTACCTGGAACGCGTACGCATTCCGGAGCAGGCGCACAAGTATCCGGGGCAACTGTCCGGCGGCCAGCAACAGCGTGTGGCGATCGCCCGCGCCCTGTGCATGAAGCCGAAAATCATGCTGTTCGACGAGCCGACTTCAGCGCTCGATCCGGAAATGGTGAAAGAGGTTCTCGACACCATGATCGGTCTGGCCGAAGACGGCATGACCATGCTCTGCGTGACCCACGAAATGGGCTTCGCCCGCACCGTGGCCAACCGCGTGATCTTCATGGACAAGGGCGAAATCGTTGAACAGGCGGCGCCGAACGACTTCTTTGATAATCCGCAGAATGATCGGACCAAGTTGTTCTTGAGTCAGATTTTGCATTGATGCCAGTCAGGCACTGAAAAAAACCCGGACTCAGTTCCGGGTTTGTTTTATCTGGGCTCATCTGGCCAGAACAGGTTCCGGCTCCGGGTAACGAGTTTCCAGAAGCTGTTTGAGACCGTCGTCTGTGTGAAGTGCCTGAATTTCCTCTAGCAGATCGGGATGACGATCCAGAAGCCGCATCAGTGTGAACAACGGCTGCGGCGGAGCCAGTTCGCCGCGTTCATATCGTGAAAACGCATTATGCCCACCTCCTGACAGCCACTTCACCGCACTTCTTTGAGTGAGATGGAGCTTTCGGCGTATACGCTTCATTTCGGTACCGATCAGCCCAAGTACGTCTTCGAGTAATTGATCGCCGGCATCTACGTAGCGCTCGGCACTGTCGGTACCACTGTCAAAAATGATTTCGCCACAGACCCTGCACTCCCAGCCGGCGAGAAGGTGTACGGGCCGCGAAAACTGTTTGTAATTGACGTCGAGACTGCGATCTTGAAAGTGGTGCATTGCGTGTTCGGTGCCGCAACTCAGGCATTGCCTCTTGCTCATGTGTTTTTCTCCTTGAAGGAGATCACCGGAGAACCACCGCTGGTGCAGTAGGTCACTTTGATGTAGATCTCCCGATTTCGAAACGATACGTGATAGACGTCGTGCCAGTTCCGATGGTTGGAATAAGAGGTCATGGATTTGTAGAGCATCCGCCGCTCAAGCGTTGCCACAACCTGCATCATCACTTTCCAGGACATGCCCATGTCCCGACCTGTCTCAAGTGCATAACGTGTAAAGGCTTCTTTGCCTCGTCTAATTACTTCGGCCTTCACGACTGCCAAGTCGTAATGGGGTGTGTTCTTTTCCATAAGAAGCCAAAACCCTGTCCCTGAAACTACCCTTAAAGGGTAATTTTGACCAATCGAAAATGCCGCTCCATGTGTCTCCGATTGACCCTAGGTGGTTGCCGTCCTACATGGGTCTGACTAACATGTCGGAAAATTCATCCTATGATTGGATGAAAAGGCGAGGCTCATGTCCGAAATTTCCCCTTTGATCAAGCGATCCCTGGTCGATCAGGCTTTGGATCAACTGCGTCAGCGCATCAACAGCGGTGCGTGGCAGGTCGGCGAGCGGCTGCCGACCGAGCCTGAGCTGTGCGCCGAGCTGGGCATCAGCCGCAACACGGTGCGTGAGGCGATGCGTGTTCTGGCGTTCTCGGGGTTGATCGAAATTCGCCAAGGCGACGGCAGTTATCTTCGTGCGGTGGTCGACCCGCTCGACACACTTAAAGCGCTATCGCGTTGTTCGTTGGAGCAGGCCCGGGAGACCCGACACATCCTTGAAGTCGAGGCCATCGGCCTGGCGGCATTGCGCCGTACCGATGAGGATCTGGCGGCGCTGCGTGAAGCGCTCGGCACCAGCGGCAGCCACTACCACGGCGATCTCGACACCTACATCGCCTGCGATCTGGTGTTCCATCGCCGACTGGTCGACGCCGCGCACAACCCGACCCTCAGCGAGTTGTATCGCTACTTCTCCAGCATCGTCGGCGCGCAATTGCGTCAGACCCTGAATATCTCCCCGCGCCGTCAGGAAGTGTTCGATCTGCACATCGACTTGCTCGATGCGGTCGAGCAACGCGACCCGGAACGGGCCAAAGCCTTGTCGAGGCAGTTGATCAATGAACCTTGAAACCGAGAAAGCCATGTCCCGCAGTGAGTTATCCACAGCGTCGAAACGCACCCCCGAACTTGAAGAGCTGCTGATCGATGCCGAGGCTGATGACGAGCAGGTGCAGCAAAGCCATCCGTTGGTGAAACGTCCCTGGTTGCTGCTGCTCGGGCTGATTCTGGTAGCGCTCAACCTGCGCCCGGCGTTGTCGAGCATGGCGCCATTGCTCAGCGAGGTCTCCAGAAGCCTCGGGCTGTCTGCGGCGCAGGCGGGATTGCTGACCACGTTGCCGGTGCTGTGCCTGGGCTTGTTCGCACCGCTGGCGCCGATTCTGGCGCGGCGTTTCGGTGCTGAGCGCGTGGTGCTGGGGATTCTGCTGACACTGGCCGGCGGCATCATCCTGCGCAGCAATTTCGGCGAGATCGGCCTGTTCGCCGGCAGCGTCCTTGGCGGCGCCAGCATCGGCATCGTCGGCGTGCTGTTGCCGGGCATCGTCAAGCGCGACTTCGCCAAACACGCCGGGACGATGACCGGCGTCTCCGCCATGGCGCTGTGCCTGGGCGCAGCGATGGCGGCGGGTTCGACCGTGCCGCTGAGTGAACACTTCGGCAACAGCTGGGCGATGGGCCTGGGCTTCTGGGTGATTCCGGCATTGGTGGCGGCGGTTTTCTGGCTGCCACAAGTCGGCTCCAAACATGGCGCACACAACGTCGCCTATCGCGTGCGCGGGTTGCTGCGTGATCCGCTGGCCTGGCAGGTGACCTTGTACATGGGCCTGCAATCGTCGCTGGCCTACATTGTGTTTGGCTGGTTGCCGTCAATCCTCATCGGTCGCGGGCTGACACCGACTCAGGCCGGATTGGTGCTGTCCGGTTCGGTGATCATTCAACTGGCCAGTTCGCTGGCCGCGCCGTGGCTGGCGACCCGTGGCAAGGATCAGCGTCTGGCGATCGTCGTGGTGATGGCGCTGACCCTGGCCGGCCTGTTCGGCTGCCTGTACGCACCGATCGAAGGTCTATGGGGCTGGGCGATTCTGCTCGGGCTGGGGCAGGGCGGTACGTTCAGTCTGGCCCTGACCCTGATCGTCCTGCGCTCGCGTGATTCCCATGTCGCGGCGAATCTGTCGAGCATGTCCCAGGGTTTTGGCTACACCCTGGCGTCCATGGGGCCGTTTGCCGTGGGCGTGGTGCATGACTGGACCGGCGGCTGGAATGCTCTGGGCTGGATTTTCGGCATTATCGGCGCCGGTGCAATCCTCGCCGGGCTGGGTGCCGGGCGTGCGCTCTATGTGCAGGTGCAAAGCGAAAAGATCTGAATGCACTGGCTGCAAATGTGGGAGCGAGCCTGCTCGCGAAAGCGGTGTTCGGTCAACAAAGATGTTGAATGTTGAATTGCCTTCGCGAGCAGGCTTGCTCCCACAAGGGTTTTGCGTATTGCCGATAGTGTTTCTGCGCGCGGCAGATTATGGTGCTGGCAATCTGTACCTATTTCTTTGGAGACTGCCTTGAGCGAAGCCCATAGCGCCCTGATCACCCGCTTCTACCAAGCTTTTCAGCGCCTCGACGCCGATGCCATGGCCGCCTGCTACACCGATGACGTGGTCTTCAGCGATCCGGCCTTTGGTGAACTGCGCGGGCGCGATGCCGGCGACATGTGGCGCATGCTGACTACCCGCGCCAAGGATTTCTCCCTGACCTTCGACGACGTCCGCGCCGACGAACGTAGCGGCGGCGCACACTGGGTCGCGACCTACCTGTTCAGCCAGACCGGCAACATCGTCATCAACGATATCCAGGCGCGCTTCGTGTTCCGTGACGGCAAGATCTGCGAGCATCACGACCACTTCGATCTGTGGCGCTGGTCGCGGCAGGCGCTCGGTTTCAAAGGCCTGCTGCTGGGCTGGACGCCGCTGGTGCGCAACGCCGTACGTGCCCAGGCGCGCAAGGGACTGAAGGCATTTCAGGCCGGGCGCTGATAAGATCGCAGCCTGTTTTCCTACACGTTCAGATCACCCAAGTGACCAGCCTTAGCGAAAAAACCGTCGATGTTGCCGAACCAGTGAGCAAATCCTGGTTCGTCTACCTCGTGCGTGCCGCCAACGGCTCGTTGTACTGCGGAATCAGCGACGACCCGGTGCGGCGTTTCGCCAAGCATCAGAGCGGCAAGGGCGCGCGGTTCTTTCTTTCCAGCCCGGCGATGGCGCTGGTCTACACCGAACTGTGCCGC
Source organism: Pseudomonas sp. Marseille-Q5117 (assembly GCF_946901175.1). Taxonomy (NCBI): domain Bacteria; kingdom Pseudomonadati; phylum Pseudomonadota; class Gammaproteobacteria; order Pseudomonadales; family Pseudomonadaceae; genus Pseudomonas; species Pseudomonas sp. Marseille-Q5117. Next base: position 168,481 of record NZ_CAMPPP010000014.1, read on the forward strand.
GACAAAAGTGATGCTTTGCGCCAGGAACGGCTGATCAAAAAGCTCAAGAAGAGCGCCAAGGAATGCCTGGTGGCGTCTTATCAATTTGACTGATTGGTTCCCATCAGGCAGATCTGTAGGCTGCTAAGCAAATGCACGCTAAGCTGCCAGCTCACTATCTGAGCGGCGGAGCCGAGCATGTCCGAGTTGATTCTGCACCATTACCCGACCTCTCCATTCGCCGAGAAGGCCCGCCTGCTGCTGGGTTTCAAAGGCCTGTCCTGGCGTTCGGTGCATATTTCCCCGGTGATGCCAAAGCCGGATCTGACGGCGTTGACCGGTGGCTATCGCAAGACTCCAGTGTTGCAGATCGGTGCTGACATCTATTGCGACACCGCACTGATCGCTCGACGCCTGGAACAGGAAAAAGCCCTGCCGGCGTTCTTCCCCGAAGGTCAGGAAATGACCAGCGCCAGTTTTGCGGCGTGGGCCGATTCGGTGGTGTTCCAGCACGCGGTGAGCCTGGTGTTCCAGCCGGAATCGGTGGCGGTGCGTTTCGGCAAATTGCCGCCGGAAGCGATCAAGGCATTCCTGGCCGACCGCGCCGGTTTGTTCAGCGGTGGCAGCGCCACGCGTCTGTCCGCCGAGCAGGCCAAACATCAGTGGCCGACGATCATGGCGCGACTGGAACAGCAGTTGCAGCGCGAGCAGGGCGACTTCCTCTTCGGCGAGCCATCGATTGCCGACTTCGCCCTGGCGCATCCGCTGTGGTTCCTCAAGGCGACCCACGTCACGGCGCCGCTGGTGGATGAATATCCGGCGGTCGCGGCGTGGCTGGGTCGGGTGCTGGGGTTCGGCCATGGCGCGGCGAGCGAGATGTCTTCCGCCGAGGCACTGGAGGTCGCGCATAACGCGACGCCAGCGGCATTGCCGGATGAGCGGTTCGTTGATCCGAACGGCTTCAAGGCAGGTCAGCAAGTGGCGATTGCCGCCATCGATTACGGCGTCGACCCGGTGGTCGGTGAGTTGCTGTTTGCCGGTAGCGAAGAGTTGATCATTCGTCGTGAAGACGAGCGTGGCGGCGTGGTGCACGTGCACTTCCCGCGCTTTGGTTTCCGTATCGAAGCACACTGATCGCTGGAATCGCCAGCTAAACCTGTGGGAGCGAGCCTGCTCGCGAAAGCGCTGTGTCAGTCGCTGAAAAGTTGACTGATCCGCCGCATTCGCGAGCAGGCTCGCTCCAACAGTTGATTATTTCAGGGCTGCGAGGATTTCTTCCGGATCGAACCCGCGAATCAAGGTGCCGTTCACATCGATCAGCGGAATCCCGCGTCCACCCAATGCCTCATACGCCTTGCGCGCATCGGCATCCTTCTCGATGTCGTACTCCTTGAACGGTATGCCCTTGCTGTCGAGAAAGCGTTTGGTCTGTTTGCAGTAGCCGCACCAGTCGGTGGCATAGAGCACGACATTGGCTTGCGCCCGGGTCTGCTGCGTGACCATCTGCGAGGGATTGAACACTCGCTCGATCTTGCCCCAGTTTTGATAGACCACGACCACCAGCAGTACCAGGGCGACCTTTTTCAGCACATTGCCAAGCATCAGTTACGCCGCTTCAGCTGATCGGTCAGCGAAGTCGGCAGGCCTTTGATGATCAGGGTGCCGTTCTCTTCGTCGTACTCGATCTTCGAACCCAGCAGGTGCGCTTCGAAGCTGATCGACAGGCCTTCGGCGCGGCCGGTGAAGCGGCGGAATTGATTGAGGGTGCGCTTGTCTGCCGGGATCTCCGGCGACAGGCCGTAGTCCTTGTTGCGAATGTGATCGTAGAAGGCCTTCGGGCGTTCTTCGTCGATCAGTTCCGACAGCTCCTCAAGGCCCATCGGTTCGCCGAGCTTGGCCTGGCTGCTGGCGTAGTCGACCAGAGTCTTGGTTTTCTCGCGGGCCGAGTCTTCCGGCAGGTCTTCGCTCTCGACAAAGTCACTGAAGGCTTTGAGCAGGGTGCGGGTCTCGCCGGGGCCGTCGACGCCTTCCTGGCAGCCGATGAAGTCGCGGAAGTATTCCGAGACCTTCTTGCCATTCTTGCCCTTGATGAACGAAATGTACTGTTTGGACTGCTTGTTGTTCTGCCACTCGGAAACGTTGATCCGCGCGGCCAGATGCAATTGGCCAAGGTCGAGATGGCGCGAAGGCGTTACGTCGAGCTCATCGGTCACCGCCACGCCTTCGCTGTGGTGCAGCAGGGCGATCGCCAGGTAGTCGGTCATGCCTTGCTGATAGTGGGCGAACAGCACGTGGCCGCCCACCGACAGGTTGGATTCTTCCATCAGCTTCTGCAGATGCTCGACCGCCACTTTACTGAACGCGGTGAAGTCACGGCCGCCGTCCATGTACTCCTTCAGCCAGCCGCTGAAGGGGAACGCGCCGGATTCCGGATGGAACAGGCCCCAGGCTTTGCCCTGTTTGGCGTTGTAGCTTTCGTTGAGGTCGGCGAGCATGTTTTCGATGGCTGCGGACTCGGCCAGTTCAGAGTCACGGGCGTGCAGAACTGCGGGCGTGCCGTCGGGTTTTTTGTCGATCAGGTGGACGATGCAATGGCGGATCGGCATGGGCTTCTCGGCTGTTGGAAGGGAGGAGGGCAGGCTCCCCCGAAAAAGCGCTCAGTGTACCGCAACCACTGGTTTTGGCGGGGGGCGAAGGGCAAAACCGGGGCAAGAGGCCGGCCTTATGCGGTTTTTTACCGATTTAGCGCAATAAAGCTGACCAAATGGGTAGCTAGAGGCGGATATTTCCTTGTCGCTGTGCTAGTTTTGCCCGGTCTTACGCGAAGTCACTGCGTTAAGCGTGCATTCAGCATTTGTCAGGTCGAACCAAACCCTGATTTCGGCATCTATAACCCGACTCGTCGTGGTTATCGCCGAGGGTGCCAGATCCAGAAGATCGGGCTCGATGGCTGACACTGCACTCTGCAATCCATATGAATTTGATAGGGAAGGAACACTACATGGCTCTTACTAAAGACCAACTGATCGCCGACATCGCTGAAGCTATCGACGCGCCGAAAACCACCGCGCGTAACGCTCTGGACCAACTGGGCCAAATCGTTGCCGATCAGCTGGAAAACGGCGGCGAAATCACCTTGCCAGGTATCGGCAAGCTGAAAGTGACCGAGCGTCCTGCCCGCACCGGCCGTAACCCTTCGACTGGCGCTGCCATCGAAATCCCTGCAAAGAAAGTGATCAAGCTGGTTGTGGCCAAAGGCCTGACCGACGCTGTGAACAAGTAAGACGCAGCGATAAAAAAAACCGTGCTTCGGAGTGATCCGGGGCACGGTTTTTTGTGTCTGCGATTTGACGGTCAAGTCGCGGGCAAATGTGGGAGCGAGCCTGCTCGCGAAAGCGGTGGGTCAGTCGATATTGAAGCTGACTGACACGCTGCCTTCGCGAGCAGGCTCGCTCCCACAGGGGGATCTGCTGTGTCTTAGCGCACCCAGCGCTCGCGCCGCCAGATCTGCTGCTCGGACTTGGTCTGGAAGGTCCAGGCGACAAAGCGGCTCTGCTTCTGCCCCTGCGACATCTCCACGACCTGGCTCTCCAGCACGCCAGCCTTCTTCAGTGCCGTCTCGATGGCCGGCAGGTTCGAGGCCTTCGACACCAGGGTGCTGAACCACAACACCTTGTGCTGGAAGTTCGCGCTCTCGGCAATCAACTGCGTCACGAAGCGCGCTTCACCGCCTTCACACCACAGCTCCGCCGATTGCCCGCCGAAGTTCAGCACCGGCAGCTTGCGTTTCGGGTCGGCCTTGCCCAAGGCGCGCCACTTGCGCTCGCTGCCCTTGGTCGCTTCTTCCATCGAAGCGTGGAACGGCGGGTTGCACATGGTCAGGTCGAAACGCTCGCCCGGCTCCAGCAAGCCGATGAGGATGTGCTTGCGGTTTTCCTGCTGACGCAGCTGGATGACCTTGCTCAGATCGTTGGACTGCACGATGGCTCGGGCAGCCGCCACTGCCGTCGGGTCGATCTCCGAGCCGAGGAAGTGCCAGCGGTATTCGCTGTTGCCAATCAGCGGATAAACGCAGTTGGCGCCCATGCCGATGTCCAGCACATTGACGATCGCGCCGCGCGGCACCTTGCCGTCGTTCATGCTCGCCAGCAGATCCGCGAGAAAATGCACGTAATCGGCACGACCCGGCACCGGAGGGCAGAGGTAGTCCGCCGGGATATCCCAATGCTGAATGCCGTAGAACGCCTTGAGCAGCGCCCGGTTGAACACGCGCACCGCATCGGGGCTGGCGAAATCGATGCTTTCCTTGCCGTACGGGTTGGTGATCACGAACCTGGCCAGTTCCGGCGTGGTCTTGATCAGCGCCGGGAAGTCATAACGACCCTGATGGCGATTGCGCGGATGCAGGCTGGCCTTTTCGCGCGGCTCGACGGCTTTGTTCGGGGACACGGCGTCAGGCTTCTTGCGCGCAGGTTTGGGTGTGCGGGGGGCGGTCATGGGCGTGGTCGATTCGGGTATGGCTGAAAGTGGCGGGTATTGTCCCACATGTTCAGCGATAGCGATTGCTTATGCCTAAATGGTCTAAAACACTGTCATATTTGACAGTGTGTATTGTCGTTTTATTCAAGTTTACTGTCAGGGCAATCCTAATCAACGCAGTCGTCCAAAACTTATCATTTTAAAGTTAAGGAAAACACTCATGACACAATCAATTACATTTCCCGGTGCAGATTTCGGGATGATCACTTGCAAATCGAATCCGCAAAAGGGAATCGAGGTCAAAGTCGCCTTGCCAGGAGCTCAGGTCGGCTCGCCGTGGGAGCTGGTATGGGAGGGATTTAGAGATGCAGAACTTACGCAACCGGTAGAGGGAACGCAGACACCACCGCTCAAAGACTTTGTCACGGAAACAGACACGACCGAAGGCTTAAAAAGAACGATTGGCGATTATTTTCTTCACATCAGACCCATTCGAATAGGATGGGGAAAAGTGACTTTCACGCTTAATCGCGGCAATCCACAGCACGAGAGCGTTCACGTGAAGTTAATCAATAATGCGGGGGAAGATTGCGAAGGAGTACCAGGAAAGTGAAGGGTTGAAAGCAGGATGAAACAAAGGGAGGCCATTGCGGCCTCCCTCTTTCAATGCGATCTGCCGTTAAAGGCTGGCAATCCGCGCATGCTGCTCGGCCAGTTTGCCCAGGGCCTGTTCGGCCTCGGCCAGTTTGGCGCGTTCCTTTTCGATGACTTCGGCCGGGGCCTTGTCGACGAAACCTGCGTTGGACAGTTTGCCGCCAACCCGCTGGACTTCACCCTGCAAACGCAGGATTTCCTTGTCCAGACGCGCCAGTTCGGCGCCTTTGTCGATCAGACCGGCCATTGGCACCAATACCTCCATCTCGCCGACCAGCGCGGTGGCGGACAGCGGTGCCTCTTCGCCTGCCGCCAGAACAGTGATCGATTCCAGACGCGCCAGCTTCTTCAGCAGCGCTTCGTTCTCGCTCAGGCGGCGCTGGTCGTCAGCGCTGACGTTCTTCAGGAAGATCGGCAGTGGCTTGCCCGGGCCGATGTTCATCTCGCCACGAATGTTACGCGTGCCGAGCATCAGTTCCTTGAGCCATTCGATATCGTTTTCCGCCGCCGGATCGATGCGCTCTTCGTTGGCCACCGGCCAAGGCTGCAGCATGATCGTTTTGCCCTGAATACCGGCCAGCGGCGCGATGCGCTGCCAGATTTCTTCAGTGATGAACGGCATGAACGGATGCGCCAGACGCAGCGCCACTTCCAGCACGCGTACCAGCGTCCGGCGAGTGCCGCGCTGACGTTCGACCGGCGCGTTCTCGTCCCACAGCACAGGCTTGGACAGTTCCAGATACCAGTCGCAGTACTGATTCCAGATGAACTCGTACAGCGCTTGTGCGGCGAGGTCGAAACGGAACTGATCCAGTTGGCGGGTCACTTCGGCTTCGGTGCGTTGCAGCTGCGAGATGATCCAGCGATCTGCCAGCGACAGCTCGTAGGCTTCGCCGTTCTGGCCGCAGTCTTCGCCCTTGTCCAGAACGTAACGCGCGGCGTTCCAGATCTTGTTGCAGAAGTTGCGATAGCCTTCGACGCGACCCATGTCGAACTTGATGTCGCGACCGGTCGAGGCCAGCGAGCAGAAGGTGAAGCGCAGGGCGTCGGTGCCGTAGCTGTCGATGCCGTTGGCGAATTCTTCGCGGGTGGCTTTCTCGATCTTCTTCGCCAGTTTCGGTTGCATCAGGCCCGAGGTGCGCTTCTGCACCAGGGTTTCCAGGTCGATGCCGTCGATGATGTCCAGTGGGTCAAGGACGTTGCCCTTGGACTTGGACATCTTCTGGCCCTGGCCGTCGCGTACCAGACCGTGTACGTACACAGTCTTGAACGGAACCTGCGGCGTGCCGTCTTCGTTCTTCATCAGGTGCATGGTCATCATGATCATCCGGGCAACCCAGAAGAAAATGATGTCGAAACCGGTGACCAGCACGTCGGTGGAGTGGAATTTCTTCAGGAACTCGGTCTGCTCAGGCCAGCCCAGGGTCGAGAAGGTCCACAGCCCGGAGCTGAACCAGGTGTCGAGTACGTCGTTGTCCTGTTGCAGCGCAACGTCCGGGCGGAGGTTGTGCTTGGCACGCACTTCGGCTTCGTCGCGACCGACGTAGACCTTGCCCGACTCGTCGTACCAGGCCGGAATCCGGTGGCCCCACCACAGCTGACGGCTGATGCACCAGTCCTGGATGTCGCGCATCCACGAAAAGTACATGTTTTCGTACTGCTTGGGCACGAACTGGATGCGACCGTCCTCAACGGCAGCAATCGCCGGCTCGGCCAGAGGCTTGGTCGATACGTACCACTGGTCGGTCAGCCACGGCTCGATGACCGTGCCGGAGCGATCGCCTTTCGGCGTTTTCAGGTTGTGATCGTTGACACTCACCAGCAGGCCGGCGGCGTCGAACGCGGCGACGATCTGCTTGCGCGCTTCGAAACGCTCAAGGCCGGCGAACTCCGCCGGAATCTTGCCGTCGATGCTCTCGTTCAGCGTGCCGTCGAGGTTGAACACCTGGGCGGCAGGCAGCACGTTGGCGTTCTTGTCGAAGATGTTCAGCAGCGGCAGGTTGTGGCGCTTGCCGACTTCGTAGTCGTTGAAATCGTGGGCCGGGGTGATTTTCACGCAGCCGGTGCCGAATTCAGGGTCGCAATAATCGTCGGCGATGATCGGGATGCGCCGGCCAACCAGTGGCAGCTCGACGAATTTGCCGATCAGCGCTTTGTAGCGCTCGTCGTTCGGGTTAACCGCGACGGCGGAGTCGCCGAGCATGGTTTCCGGACGGGTGGTGGCGACGATCAGGAAGTCATTGCCCTCGGCGGTTTTCACACCATCGGCCAATGGGTATTTCAGGTTCCACAGAAAGCCTTTCTCTTCGTGGTTTTCCACTTCGAGGTCGGAAATCGCCGTGTGCAGTTTGGTGTCCCAGTTGACCAGACGCTTGCCGCGATAGATCAGGCCGTCTTCATGCAGGCGCACGAAGGCTTCCTTGACCGCTTCCGAGAGGCCGTCGTCCATGGTGAAGCGCTCGCGGCTCCAGTCAACGGACGAGCCGAGGCGGCGGATCTGCCGGCTGATGTTGCCGCCGGACTGATCTTTCCACTCCCAGACTTTCTCGAGAAATTTTTCCCGGCCCAGATCGTGACGATTCTGGCCCTGGGCTTCGAGTTGGCGCTCAACCAGCATCTGCGTGGCGATACCGGCGTGGTCGGTGCCCGGCTGCCACAGGGTGTCGCGACCCTGCATGCGGCGGAAACGGATCAACGCGTCCATGATCGCGTTGTTGAAGCCGTGACCCATGTGCAGGCTGCCGGTGACGTTCGGCGGCGGGATCATGATGGTGTAGGACTCGCCCGCGCCTTGCGGGGCGAAGTAGTTCTCGGACTCCCAGGTCTTGTACCAGGAAGTTTCAATGGCGTGCGGCTGGTAGGTCTTATCCATGCGCGGCGGGACCCTATTGGCATTTATTCAGGAAAAGCCGGGAAGTATAGCGGGGCATGGTGCCGAGGGCGAGCGGGGGAGGTCTGGCGGAGATCTAAATGCAGGAGCTGACGAAGGCTGCGATCTTTTGATCTTGTTTTTTGTGAAAGCAAAGTCAAAAGATCGCAGCCTTCGGCAGCTCCTGCACCAGCGGCTTACTCGTACTGGCTGAGCAGCCGCTCCATCCGCGCATCGAGGCGGCGTTTGATTTCGGTTTCGATGTGCGGGGCGAAGTCGTCGATCACGTCTTGCATGATCAATTGCGCGGCGGCGCGCAGTTCGCTGTCCAGGTGCAGCAAAGCGTCCGGGCCTTTATCGACCGGTGCGGCAGCCGGGGCAGCCGGAGGCGCTGGTGGCGGCTCGACGGCCGCCGGCGGATTGCCGACGGAGTCGAACAGCATCGGAATCTGTTCCTGTTCACCGTCATCGACCGTATCGGTCAAGAGCGGCGGGTGCAGGTTGTCGTCGCCGAGCAACTGGCGGATCGATTCAAGATCGTCCAGCAGATGTGCGGACTTCTGTTGCGGTTTCGGAGTGTCCATTGGAGTGCTCAGAGTCGCTGTAAACGGTGGTCTTGCAGAGAATAGCCCTGTTCGCGGTAGAAACGGAAACTCTCCCGCGCCGCTGCGCGGATGGCTGGATCTTCGACTACCACTTCCGCCACGCGGGCGAACTTGCTGGCGAAAGCCGGGACTTTCAGGTCGAGATTGACCAGCAGATCCTGATGCTCACCGCAGTCGTCTCCAAGTCCCAGCACGATCAAACCGTCCGGTTCGCTGTCGGCCGGGCCGTGGGGCACGAAGCTTTCGCCCTTGAATGCCCACAGACGCGCATCGAGATCATCACGCTGGGCCGCATCGCTGCAATGCAGGTAGATGCGGTGGCCCATGCGCCAGGCTTTCTCGGTGAGTTTGCAAGCAAAATCCAGACGCGCTGAAGGATCGGCGCTGGGCAGGATATAGAAGTCGACTTTGGTCATTGCGGTTCCAGAGCGGCAAGTGGCGTCACCCGAGAGTGACGCCACCTTTCAGCGGTTTCAGGCCTTGGCGCGATCGAGCAGGTACTGGGTCAGCAGTGGAACCGGGCGGCCAGTGGCGCCTTTGTCCTTGCCGCCGCTGGTCCACGCGGTGCCGGCGATGTCCAGATGCGCCCAGTTGAGGTTCTTGGTGAAGCGCGACAGGAAGCAGGCGGCAGTGATGGTGCCGGCCTTCGGCCCGCCAATGTTGGCGATGTCGGCGAACGGGCTGTCCAGCTGCTCTTGATACTCATCGAACAGCGGCAGTTGCCAGGCGCGGTCATCGGCAGCCTTGCCGGCGCTGAGCAACTGGTCGATCAGTTCGTCGTTGTTGCCCAGCAGGCCAGACGTGTGTGCGCCCAGGGCCACTACGCAAGCACCGGTCAGGGTGGCGATGTCGATCACCGCTTGTGGCTTGAAGCGCTCGGCGTAGGTCAGCGCATCGCACAGCACCAGACGGCCTTCAGCGTCGGTGTTGAGGATTTCCACGGTCTGGCCGCTCATGGTGGTGACGATATCGCCCGGCCGCGAAGCATTGCCGCTCGGCATGTTTTCGGCGCAGGCGAGGATGCACACCAGATTGATCGGCAGTTTCAGCTCAAGCACTGCGCGCAAGGTCCCGAACACGGAGGCAGCGCCGCCCATGTCGTACTTCATCTCGTCCATGCCGGCGCCCGGCTTCAGGCTGATGCCGCCAGTGTCGAAGGTGATGCCCTTGCCGACCAGCGCGTATGGCTTCTCGGATTTCTTGCCGCCGTTGTATTGCATGACGATCAGGCGCGGTGGCTGGGCGCTGCCCTGGCCCACGGCGTAGAACGAGCCCATGCCGAGGGATTTGATCTTCTTCTCGTCGAGTACTTCGACTTTCAGATCCTTGAACTCTTTGCCCAGGTTCTTCGCCTGTTCCCCCATGAAGGTCGGGTGGCAGATGTTCGGTGGCAGGTTGCCCAGATCGCGGGTGAAGGCCATGCCGTTGGCAATCGCGGTGGCGTGACTCACGGCGCGCTGCACTTCGGCTTGCGCAGCCTTGATGGTCAGCAGGGTGATTTTCTTCAGAGCGCGCGGTTCGGCTTTCTGGCTCTTGAACTGGTCGAAGGTGTAGCCGCCGTCGACCAGGGTTTCTGCCAGCAGGCGAGTCTTGCCGTAGCTGTCGCGACCTTTGACGATGACTTCATCCAGCGCCAGCACGGCATCACCGCCGCCCAGGCCTTTGAGGGTGTTGAGGATGCCAGCAACGATTTTGCGGAACGGACGGTCGCCCAGTTCTTCGTCCTTGCCCACGCCGACCAGCAACACGCGCTCGGCTTTCAGGTTCGGCAAGCTGTGCAGCAGCAGGCTCTGACCGACCTTGCCAGCCAGGTCGCCACGCTTGAGCACGGCGCTGATCGCACCGCCGCTCGACTCGTCGACCAGTCTGGCGGCGACACCGAGTTTGCGGCCTTCGCCGACGGCAACCACCAGGGTGGCGGTTTTCAACGTTTCTGGGCTAACGCTTTTTACAACCAGTTCCATGTCCGGATCCCTGAATGAATGGTCAACACGCAGGCGTTCGACGTTGTCCGCAGTCGCCTGCTTATAGGTAGAAGAAGCGCAGGCCAAAGCCTGCGACAAGGGCCGCAGTTTGAACCTCGCTCCCCGCGCCTGACAACCCTCAGCAAAGGATTACAGCGATGGATGAGTGTGCGCAGTGACAGGCGCACCCAATCACAGGATAATGCCGCATCTTTTTTCGACCGCTCTGCATGGCGGGCCGGTCGATGTGTTTGCTTGTTTGGCCGCCTTAGCCTGACAACCCTGGAGTGTCTGGTTTGATCGTCTTCCGTTATCTGTCCCGCGAAGTCCTGTTGACCCTCAGCGCCGTAAGTGCCGTGCTGCTGGTCATCATCATGAGCGGTCGCTTCATCAAATACCTGGCGCAGGCTGCGGCCGGTCAGCTCGATCCGGGCTCGCTGTTCCTGATCATGGGCTTTCGTCTGCCAGGTTTCCTGCAACTGATTCTGCCGCTGGGCCTGTTCCTCGGGATCCTGCTGGCCTACGGTCGCCTGTACCTCGAAAGCGAAATGACCGTGCTCTCGGCCACCGGCATGAGCCAGCAGAAGCTGTTTCGCATGACCCTGTTTCCGGCAACGCTGGTGGCACTGGTGGTGGCGTGGCTGAGCCTCGGCCTTGCTCCGCAGGGCGCCAACCAGTTCCAGCTGCTGCTGAACAAGCAGGACGCGCTGACCGAGTTCGATACCCTCGAACCGGGACGCTTCCAGGCCTTGCGCGACGGCACCCGAGTGACTTACACCGAAACCCTGAGCGACGACCGCGTCAATCTCGGCAGCGTGTTCATCTCGCAGAAGAACCTCGGCGCCGATAAAAAGGACCGCGGGATTTCCGTGCTGGTGGCCGAGTCGGGCCGTCAGGAAATTCGCCCCGACGGCAATCGTTACCTGATTCTCGACAACGGCTATCGCTATGACGGCAGCCCGGGGCAGGCCGATTACCGCGCCATTCATTACGAAACCTACGGCGTGCTGCTGCCCAAGCCGGACGTCAGCGAAGAAGTCACCGATCGCGATGCGATGCCGACCTCGTCCCTGTGGGGCAGCGACGACATCCGTTCGAAAACCGAACTGCAATGGCGTATGTCGCTGCCGTTGCTGGTATTCATCGTGACCCTGATGGCGGTGCCGCTGTCGCGGGTGAATCCGCGTCAGGGGCGTTTCCTCAAGCTGCTGCCGGCGATTCTTCTTTATATGGCTTACCTGACCATCCTGATTGCCGCTCGCGGCGCCCTTGAAAAAGGCAAGATTCCGCCGGCCCTCGGCCTGTGGTGGGTGCACGCGATCTTCCTGGTGATCGGCCTCGGCCTGCTGTATTGGGAGCCGCTGCGCCTGAAGCTGGCCAGCCGTCGCAGCGCCGCGCTGGAGGTGGCCCGTGGTTAAACTCGACCGCTACATCGGCAGCAGCGTATTCATGGCGATCATCGCCGTGCTGGCGATCATCCTCGGCCTGGCGACGCTGTTTGCCTTCATCGATGAAATGGGTGACGTCAGCGACACCTACACCCTGGTCGACGTGCTCGGTTTTGTATTGCTGACCGCACCGCGCCGGCTCTATGAAATGCTGCCGATGGCGGCATTGATCGGCTGCCTGATCGGTCTCGGCAGTCTGGCCAGCAGCAGTGAGCTGACGGTCATGCGCGCTGCTGGCGTGTCGATCGGCCGTATCGTCTGGGCTGTCATGAAGCCGATGCTGGTGCTGATGCTCGCCGGCGTGCTGATCGGCGAATACGTCGCCCCGGCCACCGAGAGCATGGCCCAGGCCAATCGCTCGCTGGCCCAGGGCAGCGGCGACGCGCAAAGCGCAAAGCACGGTATGTGGCACCGTCAGGGTGAAGAATTCATCCACATCAACGCGGTTCAGCCGAACGGTCTGTTGTACGGCGTGACGCGCTATCACTTCGACAAGGAGCGCCATCTGCTCAGCTCCAGCTTCGCCAAAAAGGCTGAGTTTGACGGCAGCAAGTGGCAGCTCACTGACGTTGCCACCACGCTGTTCCACGAGCGCAGCACCGAGGTCGTCAATGCCCCGACCGAGGAGTGGGACGTGGCGTTGAGCCCGCAGCTGCTCAGCACCGTGGTCATGGCGCCGGAATCGCTGTCGATCAGCGGTCTGTGGGGCTACATCCATTATCTGGCCGAGCAGGGCCTGAGCAATGGCCGTTACTGGCTGGCATTTTGGGTCAAGGTGTTGCAGCCGCTGGTGACCGCCGCGCTGGTCCTGATGGCGATCTCGTTCATCTTCGGCCCGCTGCGTTCGGTGACCCTCGGTCAGCGTGTTTTCACCGGCGTGCTGGTGGGCTTCACCTTCCGCATCGTCCAGGATCTGCTGGGGCCATCGAGTCTGGTGTTCGGTTTCTCGCCGCTGTTTGCGGTGCTGGTGCCGGCCGGCGTGTGTGCGCTGGCGGGTGTCTGGCTGCTCAGACGCGCGGGCTGATGAACAAGCTTTCATTGAGCGCTTGAACCCGGAAAACGCCTCGGTCGCCAGACCGGGGCGTTTTTGCATGCGATCCGGGTGACAGGCGAACGTGACGCTTGCGCCGTGTATCAGGTACAATTCCCGGCTATTTTTCGGCGGGCCAAGCCTGCAGCCTTTTTGAGTGTTGATCCGTGAGTGATTTGAGTCATATCCGCAATTTCTCCATCATCGCCCACATTGACCATGGCAAGTCGACGCTGGCTGACCGTTTCATCCAGATGTGCGGCGGCCTGGCCGAGCGTGAAATGGAAGCCCAGGTACTGGATTCCATGGATCTTGAGCGTGAACGCGGGATCACCATCAAGGCCCACAGCGTTACCCTCTATTACAAAGCCAAAGACGGCATCACCTATCAACTGAACTTCATTGACACCCCGGGCCACGTCGACTTCACCTACGAAGTCAGCCGTTCCCTGGCCGCGTGCGAAGGTGCCTTGCTGGTGGTCGATGCGGGGCAGGGCGTCGAAGCCCAGTCCGTGGCCAACTGCTACACCGCCATCGAGCAGGGCCTGGAGGTCATGCCGGTCCTGAACAAGATCGACCTGCCACAGGCCGAGCCGGATCGCGTCAAGGACGAGATCGAGAAGATCATCGGCATCGACGCTACCGACGCCGTCACCTGCAGCGCCAAGACCGGTCTGGGTGTCGACGAAGTGCTCGAGCGTCTGGTGCACACCATTCCTGCGCCGACCGGCAACATCGAAGATCCGCTGCAAGCGTTGATCATCGACTCCTGGTTCGACAACTACCTGGGCGTTGTTTCCCTGGTACGCGTGCGCCACGGCCGTGTGAAGAAGGGCGACAAGATTCTGGTCAAGTCCACCGGCAAGGTGCACCTGGTCGACAGCGTAGGCGTGTTCAACCCGAAACACACCGCCACCGTTGATCTGAAGGCCGGCGAAGTGGGCTTCATCATCGCCAGCATCAAGGACATTCACGGTGCGCCGGTCGGTGACACCCTGACCTTGAGCTCAACGCCGGACGTGCCGGTGCTGCCGGGCTTCAAACGCATTCAGCCACAGGTTTACGCCGGTCTGTTCCCGGTCAGTTCCGACGACTTCGAGGATTTCCGCGAAGCGCTGCAGAAGCTGACCCTGAACGACTCGTCGCTGCAGTACACCCCGGAAAGCTCCGACGCCCTGGGCTTCGGCTTCCGTTGCGGCTTCCTCGGCATGCTGCACATGGAAATCATCCAGGAGCGCCTCGAGCGCGAATACGACCTGGACCTGATCACCACCGCGCCGACGGTAATTTTCGAGCTGTTGCTGAAAACCGGTGAAACGATTTACGTCGACAACCCGTCGAAGCTTCCGGACGTGTCGGCGATCGAGGACATGCGCGAGCCAATCGTGCGCGCCAATATCCTCGTACCGCAGGAACACCTGGGCAACGTGATCACCCTGTGCATCGAGAAACGCGGCGTTCAGGTCGACATGCTGTTCCTCGGCAATCAGGTGCAAGTGACCTACGACCTGCCGATGAACGAAGTGGTCCTGGACTTCTTCGACCGTCTCAAATCCACCAGCCGCGGCTATGCTTCGCTGGACTACCATTTCGATCGTTACCAATCGGCTAATCTGGTGAAACTGGACGTGCTGATCAACGGCGACAAGGTCGATGCCCTGGCATTGATCGTGCACCGTGACAATTCGCACTTCAAAGGTCGCCAGTTGACCGAGAAGATGAAAGAACTGATTCCTCGTCAGATGTTCGACGTGGCGATCCAGGCCGCCATCGGTGGTCAGATCGTGGCGCGGACAACCGTCAAGGCGCTCAGAAAGAACGTATTGGCCAAATGCTACGGCGGTGACGTCAGTCGTAAGAAGAAGCTGCTCGAGAAGCAGAAGGCCGGGAAGAAACGCATGAAACAGGGCGGCAACGGGGAAAATCCACAGGAAGCCTTCCTCGCCGTGCTCAGGTTGGAATAATCAGGTCCTATGTCGCTAAATTTCCCGCTGTTGCTGGTCATCGCCGTGTTCGTCTGCGGCCTGTTGGCGTTGCTTGATCTGCTGTTCCTGGCACCGCGTCGGCGTGCTGCCATTGCCTCTTATCAAGGCAGTGTCAGCCAGCCCGAGCCTGTGGTGGTCGAGAAGCTGAACAAAGAGCCGCTGCTGGTTGAATACGGCAAGTCGTTCTTTCCGGTGCTGTTCATCGTGCTGGTGCTGCGTTCGTTCCTGGTGGAGCCGTTCCAGATCCCGTCCGGCTCGATGAAACCGACCCTGGATGTCGGCGACTTCATTCTGGTGAACAAGTTTTCCTACGGCATCCGTCTGCCGGTGATCGACAAGAAGATCATCGAAGTCGGTGACCCGCAGCGCGGCGATGTGATGGTGTTCCGCTACCCGAGCGACCCGAACGTCAACTACATCAAGCGTGTGGTCGGCCTGCCGGGTGACACGGTGCGTTACACCGCCGACAAGCGCCTGTTCGTCAACGGCGAATCGATTGCCGAGAAGATGGTCGGCGCTGAAGCGGGTTCGCTGGGCAGCGCGGAGCTCTATCAGGAAAAACTCGGCGCAGCCGAGCACCTGATCCGCAAGGAAATGAGCCGTTACCGCGCCACCCCGGACCGTTCGTGGACAGTGCCTGCCGGGCACTACTTCATGATGGGCGACAACCGCGACAATTCGAATGACAGCCGCTACTGGGATGATCCGAACATTCCCAAGGATCTGCTGGGCATGGTTCCCGACAAGAATATTGTCGGCAAGGCCTTCGCGGTCTGGATGAGCTGGCCGGAGCCGAAACTCAGCCACCTGCCGAATTTCTCGCGGGTTGGCCTGATCAAGTAATCAAACACGGCGCTGTTGACCACAGCGCCGAATGCATTTCTGGAGCCGGCACAATCGGCTTCGCAATCGCCAGGATTTATTTTTTGAACACAGCGCTAATTGTCCCAGGCCTGCGCCGTACCCCGGCGATGGCAGTGGAAACCAGCCACGAACTCAGCGTGGGTAAACCGTGAGCGTTTCTCTTAGCCGTCTCGAGCGCCAGCTCGGTTACACCTTCAAGGACCAGGAGCTGATGCTGCTGGCCCTCACGCACCGCAGTTTTGCCGGGCGCAACAACGAGCGTCTGGAATTCCTCGGTGATGCCATCCTCAACTTCGTCGCTGGCGAGGCGCTGTTCGATCGCTTCCCGCTGGCCCGCGAAGGCCAGTTGTCACGTTTGCGCGCACGGCTGGTAAAAGGTGAGACGCTGGCCGTACTCGCTCGCGGTTTCGACCTCGGCGATTATCTGCGCCTGGGTTCGGGTGAACTGAAGAGCGGTGGTTTCCGCCGTGAATCGATTCTGGCCGATGCCCTCGAAGCTCTGATCGGTGCGATCTACCTCGATGCCGGCATGGACGTCGCCCGCGAGCGCGTGCTGGCCTGGCTGGCCGGCGAATTCGAAGGGCTGACGCTGGTCGACACCAACAAGGATCCGAAAACCCGCTTGCAGGAACACCTGCAATCGCGCGGTTGCGAACTGCCACGCTACGAAGTGGTGGATATCCAGGGCGAACCGCACTGCCGAACCTTCTTCGTCGAATGCGAAGTGGTCTTACTGAATGAAAAAAGCCGAGGTCAGGGTGTGAGCCGTCGTATTGCCGAACAGGTAGCGGCCGCCGCAGCACTGATTGCCCTGGGCGTGGAGAATGGCAATGACTGATACAAACGCAACTCGCTGTGGCTACGTTGCCATCGTCGGCCGTCCCAACGTCGGCAAGTCGACGTTGCTCAACCACATCCTTGGCCAGAAGCTCGCGATCACTTCGCGCAAGCCGCAGACCACCCGCCACAACATGCTCGGGATCAAGACCGAGGGCGACGTGCAGGCGATCTACGTCGACACCCCGGGCATGCACAAGGGTGGCGAAAAGGCCCTGAACCGCTACATGAACAAAACCGCTTCGGCGGCGTTGAAAGACGTCGATGTGGTGATCTTCGTCGTCGACCGCACCAAGTGGACCGACGAAGACCAGATGGTTCTGGAGCGTGTGCAATACGTGACCGGCCCGTTGATCGTCGCGCTGAACAAGACCGATCGTATCGAAGACAAAGCCGAGCTGATGCCGCACCTGAGCTGGTTGCAGGAACAGCTGCCAAACGCGCAGATCATCCCGATTTCCGCGCAGCACGGGCACAACCTCGAAGCGCTGGAAAAGGTCATCGCCGATCACTTGCCGGAGAATGATCACTTTTTCCCGGAAGACCAGATCACCGACCGCAGCAGCCGTTTCCTTGCCGCCGAACTGGTGCGCGAGAAAATCATGCGCCAGATGGGCGCCGAGCTGCCGTACCAGATCACCGTCGAAATCGAAGAATTCAAGCAGCAGGGCAAGACCCTGCACATCCACGCGCTGATTCTCGTCGAGCGTGACGGCCAGAAGAAAATCATCATTGGCGACAAGGGCGAGCGCATCAAGCGCATCGGCACCGAAGCGCGCAAGGACATGGAGCTGCTGTTCGACTCCAAGATCATGCTCAACCTGTGGGTCAAGGTGAAGGGCGGCTGGTCCGATGACGAGCGCGCGCTGCGTTCGCTGGGTTATGGCGATCTGTAAGCAGCGATCTCGAAAACACCGCTACTCACTGTGGGAGCGAGCCTGCTCGCGAAGAGGACGTAACATTCAGCATTGATGTTGACTGTCACTCCGCTTTCGCGAGCAGGCTCGCTCCCACAGTGGTTTTGGGTTGTATGTAAAACCGCGTTTCTTCATCGAGAACTCAATGTCGCAAAACCCGCCTCCCGCCCAACCCGCCTACGTCCTGCATTCGCGCGCCTATCGCGAAACCAGCGCACTGGTCGATTTCCTCACGCCGCAAGGTCGGCTGCGGGCGGTGTTGCGCAGTGCGCGAGGCAAGGCCGGGACGCTGGCGCGGCCGTTCGTGGCGCTGGAGGTCGAGTTCCGTGGCAAGGGCGAGCTGAAGAATGTCGGGCGCATGGAGAGTTCTGGCTCCTCTGCGTGGCTCAACGGCGAGGCGCTGTTCAGCGGTCTCTACCTCAACGAACTGTTGATTCGCCTGTTGCCTGCCGAAGATCCGCATCCCGCAGTGTTTGATCATTACGCCGCGACCTTGCTGGCGCTGGCCGAAGGTCGACCGCTGGAGCCTTTGTTGCGCTCCTTCGAATGGCGATTGCTGGATGATCTCGGCTACGGCTTCTCGATGAACACTGACATCCACGGTGAGCCCGTCGCTGCTGACGGCCTCTATCGCTTGCAAGTGGACGCCGGACTCGAGCGGGTTTATCTGCTGCAACCAGGCTTGTTCAACGGTACCGAACTGCTGGCCATGGCCGAAGCCGACTGGTCGGCGCCCGGTGCGCTGTCGGCGGCCAAGCGTCTGATGCGCCAGGCCCTGGCGGTGCATTTGGGCGGGCGTCCGCTTGTCAGTCGCGAGCTGTTTCGCAAGCCCTGATATGCTGTGCGCCGAACCTCTCAATTCAGGAGCGCATCCGTGACCAGCAGCAATCGCATTCTTCTCGGCGTGAACATCGACCACGTCGCCACCCTGCGTCAGGCCCGTGGCACGCGCTACCCGGATCCGGTCAAGGCGGCGCTGGATGCAGAAGAGGCGGGCGCCGATGGCATCACCGTGCACCTGCGCGAAGACCGCCGGCACATCCAGGAGCGCGACGTGTTGCTGCTAAAGGATGTGCTGCAAACGCGCATGAATTTCGAAATGGGCGTCACCGAAGAAATGATGGCGTTCGCCGAGCGTATTCGCCCGGCGCACATCTGCCTGGTCCCGGAAACCCGTCAGGAACTGACTACCGAAGGTGGCCTGGATGTGGCGGGGCAGGAAGAACGCATCAGGGCTGCGGTCGAGCGCTTGTCGAAGATCGGCAGCGAAGTGTCGCTGTTCATCGACGCCGACGAGCGCCAGATCGCCGCCTCCAAGCGCGTCGGTGCACCGGCCATCGAGCTGCACACCGGGCGCTACGCCGATGCCGAAACCCCGACTGAAGTGGCCGAGGAATTGAAGCGTGTGGCGGATGGCGTTGCGTTTGGTCTGGCCCAAGGCTTGATCGTTAACGCCGGTCACGGCTTGCATTACCACAACGTTGAAGCCGTGGCTGCGATCAAAGGCATCAACGAGCTGAACATCGGCCACGCGCTGGTGGCGCACGCGTTGTTCGTTGGCTTCAAGTCTGCCGTATCGGAAATGAAAGCGCTGATTCTGGCTGCCGCCAAATCCTGAGCAGCTACACAAAACTCCTGTGGGAGCGAGCCTGCTCGCGAAAACGATGTATCAGTCAAAGATAATGTCGACTGACACGACGCTTTCGCGAGCAGGCTCGCTCCCACAGTTGGATTTGAGGTGTGGGTTAGAGCGGGGCAGGTTCTTGCGCGGGTTTTGACTTGTCGATGGCTGGCACATGCAGGTTGCCCTCGGCCACCTGATCGCCTTCAAGCTGCGGCTGGGTCACCCAGGTCAGGATGTCGTAGTAGCGACGGATGTTCGCTACGAAGTGCACTGGCTCGCCGCCACGGGCGTAACCGTAGCGGGTCTTGCTGTACCACTGCTTCTGCGAGAGGCGCGGCAGGATCTTTTTCACGTCCAGCCACTTGTCCGGATTCAGGCCTTCCTTCGCCGCCAGTTTGCGCGCGTCATCCAGATGGCCGCTGCCGACGTTGTACGCCGCCAGGGCGAACCAGGTGCGATCCGGTTCCTGGATCGAATCGTCGAGCTGATCTTTCATATAAGCCAGGTACTTGGCGCCGCCCATGATGCTCTGCTTGGGATCGAGGCGGTTCGATACGCCCATCGCCTGCGCGGTGTTCTGGGTCAGCATCATCAAGCCGCGTACGCCGGTTTTCGAGGTCACCGTCGGCTGCCACAGCGATTCCTGATAACCGATGGCCGCCAGCAGGCGCCAGTCGACTTTCTCTTTCTTCGCGTAGTTCTTGAAGTGCTGTTCGTATTTCGGCAGGCGCTGCTGCAAGTGCTGAGCGAAGGTGGTGGCGCCCATGTAGCCAAGCACATCGACGTGGCCGTAGTAGCGGTCCTTCAGGCGTTGCAGGGTGCCGTTCTTCTGCACCTTGTCCAGATAGGCGTTGATTTCATTGAGCAGGCTGTTGTCTTCGCCCGGGCCCACCGCCCAGCTCTGACTGCGCGCGTCACCGAGGTCGAAGGCCACGCGGATATTGGTGAAGTACACCTGATTCATCGCCACTTCGTTGGAGTCGACCAGTGTCAGATCAATCTGGCCCTCATCGACCATGCGCAGCAGATCGACCACTTCAACCGCGTCGGATTCTTCGTACTCGATGCCGGGATATTTCTGTTTCAGCGCGGCCAGTTGCTCGGCGTGGGTGCTGCCCTTGAGCACGGTGATCTTCTTGCCGACCAGATCCGCCGGATCGGTGGGGCGCGACTGGCCGTTGCGGTAGATGATCTGCGGGGTGACTTCGAGGTAGGAGTGGGAGAACCGCACCTGCTTCTTGCGTTCATCGCTGCTGACCAGACCGGCGGCCGCGAGTACCGGGCCGTTTGGCTTGCCGACCTGGTTGAACAGGTCATCGAGGTTGTCGGCGGTCTCGATCTTCAATTCGACGCCCAAATCGTCGGCGAAGCGCTTCACCAGCTCGTATTCAAAGCCGGTTTCACCGCTGCGATCCTGAAAGTAGGTGGCGGGGCTGTTGCGGGTAACCACGCGCAGCACACCATCCTCCTTTACGCGCTCGAGTGTGTTGGGTTTATCAACACAGCCACCGAGCACCAGGAAGAGTCCGGTTGCGATCAGCCATTTGGCGTATCGCGGACGCAAAGCCGTTGGGAAAAACATCTGCGCAGTATACGCAAACGGCCACGAGCGCCATATCTCGACAGCGTAGGACTAGTCTGCTAGCGATCACAAATCCGAGCGAAATCCCTTGAATACGGGCCTTCAGGGCATTTTGTTACAGTAAAAATAAGCCATGCTGAAACGCTCGATTTACCTGACCCCGAAGGCAGAAACACAGATTGCTACCCGAGTGCAACCGTGCGTAGCGTTTCGGGTGATGTTGAGGTCGGTTTAGGCTAGAATGCACGGCCTCAAAGCACACCCCTTCCCGAGGCTGTCCCGAAGATGTTGATCCTGCGCGGCGCTCCTGCCCTTTCTGCCTTTCGCCACAGCAAACTCCTTGAGCAACTGAGCCAGAAGGTTCCAGCTGTCAGTGGCCTGTATGCTGAATTCGCTCACTTCGCCGAAGTCACCGGCGTCCTGACCGGCGACGAACAGCAGGTGCTAGCGCGCCTTCTGAAGTACGGCCCAAGTGTTCCGGTTCAAGAGCCTACCGGCCGTCTGTTTCTGGTGTTGCCGCGTTTCGGCACCATCTCGCCGTGGTCGAGCAAGGCCAGCGACATCGCCCGCAACTGCGGCCTGAGCAAGATCCAGCGCCTGGAACGCGGTATCGCTTTCTATGTGGCAGGGCAGTTCAGCGAAGCCGAAGCCCAACTGATTTCGGACGCGCTGCATGACCGCATGACCCAGATCGTGCTGGCCAACCTCGAGCAGGCCGCCGGTCTGTTCAGCCATGCCGAGCCGAAGCCGCTGACCGCCATCGACATCCTCGGTGGCGGCCGCGCCGCGCTGGAAAAGGCCAACACCGAGCTGGGCCTGGCCCTGGCCGAAGACGAGATCGACTATCTGGTCAACGCCTTCAACGGTCTGAAGCGCAACCCGCACGACATCGAATTGATGATGTTCGCCCAGGCCAACTCCGAGCACTGCCGCCACAAGATCTTCAACGCCAGTTGGGACATTGACGGCCAGAGCCAGGAAAAAAGCCTGTTCGGCATGATCAAGAACACCTATCAGATGCACAGCGAAGGCGTGCTGTCCGCTTACAAGGACAACGCTTCGGTGATCGTCGGCAACGTCGCCGGCCGCTTCTTCCCGAATCCTGAAACCCGCCAGTACGGCGCGGTGCAGGAGCCGGTGCACATCCTGATGAAGGTTGAAACCCACAACCACCCGACCGCGATTGCCCCGTTCCCGGGCGCATCGACCGGTTCCGGCGGCGAGATCCGTGACGAAGGGGCAACCGGTCGCGGCGCCAAGCCAAAGGCTGGCCTGACCGGTTTCACCGTATCGAACCTGCAGATCCCGGGCTTCGAACAGCCGTGGGAAGTGCCGTACGGCAAGCCTGAGCGCATCGTCACCGCGCTGGACATCATGATCGAAGGCCCGCTCGGCGGCGCGGCGTTCAACAACGAATTCGGTCGTCCGGCGCTGACCGGCTACTTCCGTACCTTCGAACAGTCGATCACCACTCCGCACGGTGACGAAGTGCGCGGTTATCACAAGCCGATCATGCTCGCTGGCGGCATGGGCAACATCCGCGAAGAACACGTCAAGAAGGGCGAGATCGTCGTCGGCTCCAAGCTGATCGTGCTCGGCGGCCCGGCGATGTTGATCGGTCTCGGTGGCGGCGCGGCTTCGTCGATGGCCACCGGCACCAGCTCGGCGGATCTGGATTTTGCTTCCGTGCAGCGTGAAAACCCTGAAATGGAGCGTCGTTGCCAGGAAGTCATCGACCGTTGCTGGCAACTCGGTGACAAGAACCCGATCAGCTTCATCCACGACGTCGGTGCGGGCGGTCTGTCCAACGCCTTCCCGGAACTGGTCAACGACGGCGATCGCGGTGGTCGTTTCGAACTGCGCAACATCCCGAATGACGAGCCGGGCATGGCCCCGCACGAAATCTGGTCGAACGAATCCCAGGAACGTTACGTGCTGGCAGTCGGCCCGGAAGACTTCGAGCGCTTCCAGGCGATCTGCGAACGCGAGCGTTGCCCGTTTGCCGTAGTCGGGGAAGCCACTGCCGAACCGCAACTGACCGTGACCGACAGCCACTTCGGCAACAACCCGGTGGACATGCCGCTGGAAGTGTTGCTGGGCAAGGCGCCGCGCATGCACCGTTCGGTGGTTCGCGAAGCCGAGCTGGGCGATGACTTCGATCCGTCGAACCTCGACATCAGCGAGTCCATCGAACGCGTTCTGCATCACCCGGCCGTGGCCAGCAAAAGCTTCCTGATCACCATCGGCGACCGCACCATCACCGGCCTCGTTGCCCGTGACCAGATGGTCGGCCCATGGCAAGTGCCGGTGGCCGACGTTGCCGTCACCGCCACCAGTTTCGACGTCTACACCGGTGAAGCCATGGCGATGGGCGAGCGTACTCCGCTGGCTCTGCTGGACGCGCCGGCCTCGGGCCGCATGGCCATCGGCGAAACCATCACCAACATTGCTGCCTCGCGCATCAACAAGCTCTCCGACATCAAACTGTCGGCGAACTGGATGTCCGCTGCCGGCCACCCGGGCGAAGACGCGCGTCTGTACGACACCGTGAAAGCGGTCGGCATGGAGCTGTGCCCTGAGCTGGGCATCACCATTCCGGTGGGCAAGGACTCGATGTCCATGGCCACGCGCTGGAATGACAACGGCGAAGACAAGACCGTCACCTCGCCAATGTCGCTGATCGTCACCGGTTTCGCGCCAGTGGCTGACATCCGTCAGACCCTGACCCCGGAACTGCGCATGGACAAGGGCACCACCGACCTGATCCTGATCGACCTCGGTCGCGGCCAGAACCGCATGGGTGCATCGATCCTCGCGCAGGTCCACGGCAAACTCGGCCAGCATGCGCCGGACGTCGATGATGCCGAAGACCTGAAGGCCTTCTTCGCGGTGATCCAGGGCCTCAACGCCGACGGTCATCTGCTGGCCTACCACGACCGTTCCGACGGTGGTCTGCTGACCTCCGTGGTGGAAATGGCCTTTGCCGGCCACTGCGGTCTGAGCCTGAACCTGGACAGCGTTGCCGAATCCGCTTCGGAAATCGCCGCGATCCTGTTCAACGAAGAACTCGGTGCGGTGATCCAGGTTCGTCAGGACGCCACCCCGGACATCCTCGCGCAATTCAGCGCCGCCGGTCTGGGCGACTGCGTGTCGGTGATCGGTCAGCCGATCAACAATGGCCAGATCAACATCACCTTCAACGGTGACACCGTGTTCGAAGGCCAGCGTCGTCTGCTGCAGCGTCAGTGGGCCGAGACCAGCTACCAGATCCAGCGTCTGCGCGACAACGCCGACTGCGCCGAGCAGGAATTCGACGCGCTGCTGGAAGAAGACAACCCGGGCCTGAGCGTCAAGCTCAGCTACGACGTCAATCAGGACATCGCCGCGCCTTACATCAAGAAAGGCATCCGCCCACAGGTTGCCGTGCTGCGTGAGCAGGGCGTCAACGGTCAGGTGGAAATGGCCGCCGCGTTCGACCGCGCCGGTTTCAGCGCGATCGACGTGCACATGAGCGACATCCTCGCCGGTCGTGTCGACCTCAACGAGTTCAAAGGCCTGGTGGCCTGCGGTGGTTTCTCCTACGGCGACGTGCTCGGCGCCGGTGAAGGCTGGGCCAAGTCGGCGCTGTTCAACAGCCGCGCCCGCGATGCGTTCCAGGGCTTCTTCGAGCGTAACGACAGCTTCACGCTGGGCGTGTGCAACGGTTGCCAGATGATGTCCAACCTGCACGAGCTGATCCCGGGCAGCGAGTTCTGGCCGCACTTCGTGCGCAACCGCTCCGAGCAGTTCGAAGCGCGCGTGGCCATGGTGCAGATCCAGGAATCGAACTCGATCTTCCTGCAGGGCATGGCCGGTTCGCGCATGCCGATCGCTATCGCCCACGGTGAAGGACACGCCGAATTCGCCAGCGAAGAAGCACTGCTGGAAGCCGATCTGTCCGGTTGCGTGGCGATGCGTTTTGTCGACAACCACGGCAAGGTCACCGAAGCCTACCCGGCCAACCCGAACGGCTCGCCGCGCGGGATCACCGGCCTCACCAGCCGTGACGGTCGCGTGACGATCATGATGCCGCACCCGGAGCGTGTGTTCCGCGCGGTGCAGAACTCGTGGCGTTCCGAAGACTGGAACGAGGACGCACCTTGGATGCGCATGTTCCGTAATGCTCGCGTCTGGGTGAATTGAGGCCTGTGTACAAGCTGGCGTTTTTTGTTCCTGACAGTCATGTCGAGGTGGTCAAAGGGGCTGTGTTCGCTGCCGGTGGTGGGCGGATCGGTGACTATGACCACTGTGCCTGGCAGGTGCTTGGCTCTGGTCAGTTTCGGCCTTTGGATGGCAGTCAGCCGTTTATTGGCGAGGCGGGGCAGGTTGAGCGTGTCGAGGAATGGAAGGTTGAGCTTGTCGTGGCGGATGAGTTGATTGTGGCTGTTGTGGCGGCGTTGAAGCTCAGTCATCCGTATGAGACGCCGGCTTATGAGGTGTGGCGGCTGGAGGATTTCTGATCTTCTTTGCTGCTTGAACGGGAGACCCGCAGATGAGTGATTGTCTGCGGGTTTTTTGTTGGTCTTGGTTTTGTTTTGATTTTGGTGAATATCCGTTGCTGCGGGTGCTGCGGCTGGCGGTTTCGCCCTTACGGCGAGTCACCTTTTTCAAACGCCGGAGTGCCGGCCCAGCAAAAAGGTAACCGAAAAGGCTTGCTCCTACGTTCGGCCCTCGCAGGCTCGGGTCCCTTCGCTCCGGGACTGATCCGGGCGCAGCGGCTCCGGTTTGCTTCGCTGCACTGCCCCTCACCCCAGCCCTCTCCCGAGGGAGAGGGGGCCGATTTTGTGTGGTTTGCAAATCCTGAGTTCGACTCGGACTTTCACGTCGGCGTACCTCGCCTGAACAACTCGGTCAGTCCCCTCTCCCTCTGGGAGTGTATGTACCGGACACATGGTGGACAGGTGTTCGGAGACATGGTGGACACTTTTTAATAGGCACATTGCTCATCATCAAGGAGATGACCTGTGTCCTGGCAAGAGGCATCCACCATGCAACTTCGT
>NZ_CAMPPP010000015.1:0-30000 GCF_946901175.1 Pseudomonas sp. Marseille-Q5117
GTCTACTGGAGTAGACATCGTATCGCCCGAATCGACTTGAACTTGCAGACCGTTACGGCAGGTAAGAAGATCTAAAACCGTCCACCATGTCTCCGAACATGTGTCCACCATGTCTCCGGTACATACAGGGAGAGGGCTGGGGTGAGGGCAACAGAAGTTCACCGACCATGTCAGATTCTGTCGCAAATGCCCTTGCCGGCCGATACCAATCAATGCCACGGTCTCGGCTATGATTCGCCCGGCTCGCTGCGATTGATCCGGCACAGTGTGTGCATCCTCAAGGTTCACAGGTCGGCAACCCCTCCCCGTCGGGCGAGGATTGCCGTATAACGAGTGACATTCGCGTGTTTGGTAATAAAGGACCCACAATAAAAGCTGATGAAGACTCCAAAACGCATTGAACCCCTGATCGAGGACGGTCTGGTCGACGAAGTGCTGCGCCCACTGATGAGTGGCAAAGAGGCAGCTGTTTATGTAGTGCGCTGCGGCAATCAGTTACGTTGCGCCAAGGTCTACAAGGAGGCGAATAAACGCAGTTTCCGCCAGGCAGCCGAGTATCAGGAAGGCCGCAAGGTTCGTAACAGCCGTCAGGCGCGGGCCATGGCGAAGGGGTCCAAGTTCGGTCGCAAAGAGACCGAAGACGCCTGGCAGAACGCTGAAGTGGCGGCGCTTTTCCGTCTCGCCGGCGCCGGTGTGCGAGTGCCCAAACCCTATGACTTCCTCGACGGCGTGCTGTTGATGGAGCTGGTGGCCGACGAATTCGGCGACGCCGCGCCACGGCTGAACGACGTGGTACTGGAGCCGGATCAGGCGCGCGAATATCACGCGTTCCTGATTTCGCAGATCGTGCTGATGTTGTGTACTGGTCTGGTGCACGGTGACCTCTCCGAGTTCAACGTGCTGCTGACCCCGACCGGCCCGGTCATCATCGACCTGCCCCAGGCAGTCGACGCTGCGGGCAACAACCACGCGTTCAGCATGCTCGAGCGTGACGTTGGCAACATGGCTTCGTACTTCGGCCGTTTCGCGCCGGAATTGAAGAAGACCAAGTACGCCAAGGAAATGTGGGCGTTGTACGAAGCCGGCACCTTGCACCCGAACAGTGTGCTGACCGGCGAGTTCGACGATCCGGAGGACCTGGCGGATGTCGGCGGGGTGCTGCGCGAAATCGAAGCGGCGCGCCTCGACGAGGAACGCAAGCAGGCCATTCGCGCGGCGGACGACGCGCCGAAAGGCAAACCCGAAGAACCGCCTCCACCGCCGTGGATGCAGTGATCGCGTGATGAAAAGCCCGGCTTCGGCCGGGTTTTTTGTTTGAGTCAAAAAGCACCCTCACCCCAGCCCTCTCCCGGAGGGAGAGGGGGCCGACCGAGGTGTCTTTAGCCATACATCGACCTGAAAAAACCGAGTCGATTATGGATTCAAAGAAAAACGTTCAGGTCGGTGTATCTCCCAAATATCCCCCAATCGGTCCCCTCTCCCTTTGGGAGAGGGCTAGGGTGAGGGGGCTTTCGGATCTTGGCTTATTCGCGTCTACTGTCCAGCGCTCCAACCACACTCAAGGACTGAATGTGACCACCCCACGCAACACCCACCTGATCGTAACCGCCCGGCTGATCTCCGATTTCGGCGCCTTCCTCAACATGGTCGCGCTGGCCACCTACGTCTACCTGCTGAGCAACAGCGCCATGAGCGTCGGGATTTTCCTTGCCAGCCGCGTCGGTGGCGGAATCTTCGCCAGTCTGATCGGCACACGCTTCTACCGACGCTGGCACGGCCGCGCGCCGCTGATTGCTTTCGATCTGTTGCGCGCCGCACTGCTGGGGCTGCTGTTGATCACTCCGGCGAGTCAGCAGGCGTGGCTGTTGCCGTTCATTGCCTTCGGCCTCGGTTTGGGCAATTCGATGTTCGCCATCGGTCTCAACAGCCAGTTGCCGCATTTGATCGCGCCGGCGCAATTGCTCAAAGCCAACGCCTGGATCACTTCAGCTTCTTCAGCAGCCATGGTCGGCGGCAGTCTGGTGTCGGGGTTGCTGGTGGCTGCTTTTGGTTTCGAAACGGTCTTCGCCCTCAACGCGCTGACCTATTTACTCGCGGCGCTGCTGATCGTGCCGCTGCGTTTCGAAACAACCGATGTCAGCGAACAGCCGGATCGCGGTGAATGGTTTGCGCTGCGGCAGGGCCTGCGTTCGGCGCCTGTGGTCGCGGCCATGCTCGCGGTGACCATGGCCGACACCTTGGGCAGTGCCGCGCATAACGTCGGCTTCCCGATCATTTCGAAACTGCTCACGCCCGAGGCGGCGAGTACGACCTTGGGTCTGGCGCTTGCGGTATGGGCCAGCGGCAAGCTGCTCGGCGCGCGCATCGCCAGTCACCTCAAGGGCTCGGAGAACAGCCACCTTGAAAGACGATTTTTCTGCGGTGTGGCGCTGATGTCCTGCGGGTTCATTCTGATGTTCCAGCAGCACAGCCTCTACGGTCTGCTGCTGTTCGCCTTGCCGGCCGGGCTTGGCGACGGGGTTTCCGAAGTCAGCCTGATGTCACGGCTGCAACGGGAACCTGCGGCGTTGCGCCTGCCGATTTTCAGTGTGCTGACCTTGCTGCAGATGAGCGGTTTCGGCATCGGCATGCTGGTCGCCGCACCGTTTTATGCGTGGTGGACGCCGGGGGCCGTGGTCATGCTGTTCCACGGCATTCCCCTCGGCACCTTGGGCGTGGTGACGCTGCTGCGGATCAGGCGCGGGCGGGTTGCGCGCAGCAGCCCGACGCCAGTTCCTTGAGGATCGGGCAGTCCGGGCGATGGTCGCCGCTGCAATGCTCGACCAGATCCTGCAGGGTGTCGCGCAACTCGCCGAGCTCGCGGATCTTCTGGTTCAGCTCGTCGATGTGCTGGCGCGCCAGTGCTTTCACATCGGCGCTGGCGCGCTGGCGATCCTGCCAGAGGGTCAGCAGCTTGCCGACCTCTTCCAGGGAAAAGCCCAGATCCCGCGAGCGCTTGATGAACGCCAGCGTGTGCAGGTCGTCGCTGCCGTATACGCGGTAACCGCTGTCGGTGCGATTGGCCGCTTTGAGCAAACCGATCGATTCGTAGTAACGAATCATTTTTGCACTCAGGCCACTTTGTCGGGCCGCTTGGCCGATGTTCATCGGTATTCCTCCAGGTCCTTGGGTTTCCAGGTTTTCAACAGTAGCGCATTGCTCACCACGCTGACGCTCGACAGCGCCATCGCCGCACCGGCCAGCACCGGATTGAGGAAGCCGAACACCGCCAGCGGAATGCCGATCAGGTTGTAGACAAAGGCCCAGAACAGGTTCTGGCGAATCTTCGCGTAGGTCTTGCGACTGATCTCCAGCGCCGCCGGCACCAGTCGCGGATCGCCGCGCATCAGGGTGATACCGGCTGCGTGCATGGCGACGTCGGTGCCGCCGCCCATGGCGATGCCGATGTCGGCAGCGGCGAGGGCCGGGGCGTCGTTGATGCCATCGCCGACCATGGCGACTACGCCGGTTTTCTTCAGCTCGGCGACGGTCGCGGCCTTGTCGGCAGGCAGCACTTCGGCGTGAACACTGCGGATGCCCAAGGCCTCGGCCACCACCCGTGCGCTGCCGCGATTGTCGCCGGTCAGCAGGTGGCTCTGGATATCCCGCGCGGCGAGTTGTTGCACCGCTTGCAGAGCGCCTGATTTCAGCGTGTCACCGAAGGCGAACAGGCCCAGCACCTTCGGCTCGGGACTTTGCTCAATCAACCACGACAATGTGCGGCCTTCACTTTCCCACGCTTCGGCGGACGAGCTCAATTCACCGGCACTCAAAGCGCTTTCGTCGAGCATCCGCCTATTGCCCAGCGCCAGGCGCCGGCCATCCAGCGTGCCGGCGATGCCGCGGCCGGTCAGCGCCTGGCTGTCGCTGACATCGGGCACGTTCAAGCCGCGTTCGGCGGCTGCATCCAGCACGGCTTTGGCCAACGGATGCTCGCTGCCGCGCTGCAAGGCACCGGCCAGTGTCAGCAGATTGTTTTCGTCGCCATCGACCGCGCTGAAGTGCGCGATACGCGGCGCACCCGAGGTCAGCGTGCCGGTCTTGTCGAACACCACACTGCTGACTTCATGGGCGCGTTCCAGCGCTTCGGCATCCTTGATCAGAATGCCGTGGCGTGCGGCGACGCCGGTGCCGGCCATGATCGCCGTCGGAGTGGCGAGGCCGAGGGCGCACGGGCAGGCGATCACCAGCACGGCGACGGCATTGATCACCGCAGTTTCCAGGGGTGCGCCGTACAGCCACCAGCCAATCAGCGTGGCCAGGGCGATCAGCAACACGGTCGGCACGAAAATCTGGCTGACCTTGTCCACCAGTTTCTGGATCGGCGCTTTCGCTGCTTGCGCGTCTTCGACCAGACGAATGATCCGCGCCAGCACGGTTTCCGCGCCGAGCGCTTGGGTGCGCACCAGCAAACGACCCTCGCCGTTAATCGCGCCGCCGGTGACCTTGTCGCCCGGTCGTTTTGGCACTGGCAGGCTTTCGCCGCTGATCAGCGCTTCGTCGGCGTGGCTCTGGCCTTCGACGACTTCGCCATCCACCGGGAAGCGTTCGCCGGGTTTGACCAGCACCAGATCGTCGAGGCGCAGGGCGCTGATCGCAACGTCCTGCTCACGCCCGTCGATGACTTGAATCGCGCGCTCCGGCCGCAACGCTTCGAGGGCGCGAATGGCGCTGGCGGTCTGACGTTTGGCGCGGCTTTCGAGATATTTGCCGAGCAATACCAAAGCGATGACCACCGCCGAGGCCTCGAAATACAGATGCGGCATGCGTCCGGCGGCGCTGGCCCATTCATAGACACTCAGGCCATAACCGGCGCTTGTGCCGAGGGCGACGAGCAGGTCCATGTTGCCGGCACCGGCGCGCACGGCTTTCCACGCCGCCACATAAAAGCGTGCGCCGAAGATGAATTGCACGGGAGTGGCGAGGGCGAATTGCGCCCAGGCCGGGAGCATCCAGTGAATGCCGAACGGCTGCAGCAACATCGGCAACACCAGCGGCAGAGCGAGGGCGATCGCACAGATCAATGCCCAGCGCTCGCGGTGCAGGCGTTTTTGCTGGTCATCGGACTGTGGCCGTTCAGCTTGCCAGACGCTGGCCGAGTAACCGACCTTGCTCACCGCGTCGAGCAGGGTTTGCGTATCGACCTGGCCGAGCAATTCGAGGTGCGCACGTTCGTAGGCCAGATTGACACTGACGCTGCTCACGCTTGGGACTTTGCTCAGGGCACGTTCAACGCGACCGACGCAGGACGCGCAGGTCATGCCGTCGATGCTCAATTCGACGGTTTGCCGGGGCACGCTGTAACCGGCGCGCTCCACGGCTTGCATCAGCGCCGGCAGGCTGTCGCCGGGCGCCTGCACCCGGGCCTGTTCGGTGGCGAGGTTGACGCTGACGGCACTGGTGCCGCTGACCTTGCGCAAGGCCCGTTCGACACGCCCGGCGCAACTGGCGCAAGTCATGCCGGCAATCGGCAGATCGAAAGTGGTGGATTCGGACATCGGTCGCGCTCCCTGTAGTGGATGTCTACAGGATCAACCTTGCCATGTGGGCAAGGTCAAGCACCATTCTTGTGGGAGCGAGCCTGCTCGCGAATGCGGTGCATCATTCAGTAATCATGTTGGCTGACCCGGCGCTTTCGCGAGCAGGCTCGCTCCCACAGGTCGAGGCGGTTGCTCAATAACCCAGGCCTGCAGGTTTCAGGTACACGCCTTCGGCATTCATCGCCAGGCGGAACTTCAGCACATCGCCGGCATGCAGCACGACTTCCTGCGAACCCGGTGCGAGCATGCCGGGGTTGCAACCCGGTGCCTGGCCCGGCAGCAGTTTCAGGCGCAGCGAAACCTTGCCCGGTGGCAGGTTGAACGAAGTGCTCTGCTCCTGGAACAGGCGCGCCGAGAGCTGGTCCTGGATGTACACGCCGATTTCGCACGAGGTCGCCACTTCGAGGCGCTCGCGGGAAATGATCAGTACCGCGTAATCCTCGCCGGCGGCTTGCACCTGCGGGACGGCGGCGAAAAGGCTGAGCAAGCCAAACAGGCCCAAAGCTGACCAGCGCATGGCTGAATCTCCTGAATTCCAGTCATTGATGCATGCAGCTTGGCCGAGCGCGGCGCCGAATGCCAGCCCGGCAGTTTTTCGCAGAACTTGACCTTGCCATCGTGGCAAGCTCGAGACTGCCGGCAACCTCACTCAAAGGAGTCTTCCCATGCAAGTGTTCAATGTTCAAGGAATGTCCTGCGGTCATTGCGTCAAAGCCATTACCACTGCGGTGCAGGCGCTGGATACGGCAGCCAGCGTGCGGGTCGATCTGGCGGCCAAGGAAGTCGGCGTCGAAAGCGCGCTGAGTGCCGATCAGGTCATCGCAGCGATTCGCGAAGAGGGTTATGAGGTGAAGCTCGTCTGAAATTGATCGTTAGCGAGCTATCGGAATGTTCAAGGCGTCCGGGCGCGGCTAGACTGTCGGGCTGCGACTTGCCCACCTGGATGCCTGATGAACTTCCGCACGATTTTGATACTCGGCGCCTTGAGCGCCTTCGGTCCTTTGGCGATCGACTTCTACTTGCCTGCCTTTCCGGCCATGGCGCTGGCGTTCGGCACCGATGAGCAGCATGTCCAGCTGACGCTGGCGGCGTACTTCCTCGGTCTGTCGCTGGGCCAACTGGCTTACGGGCCGATTTCCGATCGTTTCGGCCGGCGGCTTCCGCTGCTCAGCGGTGTCGCCCTGTTCACCCTGGCGTCATTGGCCTGCGCCTACGCGCCGAGCCTGGAATGGCTGATCGGCGCGCGCTTCGTCCAAGCACTCGGTGGTTGCGCGGGCATGGTGATTTCCCGTGCGGTGGTCGCCGACAAGTGCGACGCGGTGGGCTCGGCGAAGGTGTTTTCCCAGTTGATGCTGGTAATGGGCCTGGCGCCGATTCTGGCGCCGATGCTCGGTGGGCTGCTGGTCAATACCACGGGTTGGCAGTCGATCTTTCTGGTCCTCACCGGGTTCAGTGCGGCGGCGGGTCTGGCGGTGGCGTTGGGGCTGCCGGAAAGCATGCCGGCCCACGTGCCGCGCCAGCCGTTGTCCGGTGCGTTGCGCCAGTACGCACGACTGGTCAAGGATTCGGTCTACCTCGGCCACGCCCTGACCGGCGGCATCGCCATCGCCGGCATGTTCGCTTACATCGCCGGTTCACCGTTTGTGTTCATCAAGCTCTACGGTGTACCCGCCGAGCATTTTGGCTGGCTGTTCGGCACCAACGCGGCGGGGTTCATTCTGGTGGCGCAGGTCAATGCGCGTTTGCTGGCCAAGCGTGGTCCGGCGTTTTTGCTGGTGCGCGCGGTGTGGGTGTACTTCCTCGCCGGGCTGACGTTGCTGGCGGTGAGCGCGATGCGTCCAGAGGCGTTGTGGCCGTTGCTGATTCCGCTGTTCATCTGCATTGCCAGCCTCGGCTGCATCATTCCCAACGCCTCGGCTTGCGCAATGAACGGCCAGGGCGCCCGCGCCGGCAGTGCTTCGGCAATGCTCGGTTGCCTGCAATTCAGCATCGCCGCCGGTGCTGCCGCGTTGGTGGGGGTGTTGCACGATGGCAGCGCCGTGCCGATGGCCATGGTCATCAGCCTGTGTGGTTTGCTGGTGGTGAGCGTCGCGCTGCTCACCCGGCGCTTGCAGAATGCCCGGGCGCTGGCGCAAGCCCAGGTCTGAACGCTCGACTTTGGAGCTCAGCCGGCGGCGCGCTGCTGGCTGGGTTCGGGAATCCGGTGGGGCGCGCAGAGTCGCGCTTCGAGGGTGCGAGTGAAGGCCAGAGCCTCGGCTTCACTGCGAAAGGTCACGACGTGCTGGTCCAGACGCACCTGCCATTGGGACTTCGCCACTTCTTTTATCAGGATCTTCATTGCTGACCTCCCTTGCGTAAAAGATGTATCGCAGAGGCTTCGATTGTAGACCTCGATACCCGCGTAATTGTGACAAGGGTCAAGCAACCGACTGACGGCAAAAAGCCCCGCAACCGCTCTGGCATCACGAGCGGTTGCGAGGCTTTATTTTTTTAGAAACCTTCTAAAACAATTTTCCCCTTGGCCTTGCCGCTTTCCAGCAGCTCATGGGCACGGCGCAAGTTGGCCGCGTTGATTACGCCGAAGTGCTCGCCCAAAGTCGTCTTCAAAGTGCCGGCGTCAATCAGCTCGGCGACGCGGTTGAGCAGCTTGTGCTGTTCGATCATGTCCGGCGTTTCGAACAGCGAGCGGGTGTACATGAACTCCCAGTGCAGCGACAGGCTCTTGCGCTTGAGCAGGCTGATGTCGAGGGACTTCGGATCGTCGATCAGCGCCAGCTTGCCTTGCGGCGCGAGGGCTTCGACCAGTTGCGCCAGATGCTGATCGGTCTGGGTCAGGCTGGCGACGTGGGTCACGCTGGCGATGCCGGCGCGCTTCAATTCTTCGCTCAGCGGCTGGCTGTGATCGATGACCAGATCGGCACCGAGTGCGCTGACCCAGTCACGGGTTTGCGCACGGGAGGCAGTGCCGATGACTTTCAGGCCGGTCAATTGCTTGGCCAATTGAGTGAGGATCGAACCCACGCCGCCCGCCGCGCCGACGATCAGCAGGCTCTGGCCTTGATCATTGCGGCCTTCGCTGATTTGCAGGCGCTCGAAGAGCAATTCCCACGCAGTGATCGCGGTCAGCGGCAGCGCGGCGGCTTCGGCAAAACCGAGCGACTTGGGCATGTGACCGACGATGCGCTCATCAACCACGTGCAACTCGCTATTGCCACCGGCCCGGGCGATCGAACCGGCGTAGAAGACCTTGTCGCCCGCCTTGAACAGGGTGACATCGCTGCCGACCGCCTTGACCACACCGGCAACGTCCCAGCCCAGCACTTTCGCCGCGCCGTTTTCCGGCGCCATGTTCTGCCGCACTTTGGTGTCGACCGGGTTGACCGAGATGGCTTTGACCTCCACCAAGAGGTCGCGCGGGCCGGCAACCGGTTCTGGCAGTTCAATGTCTTGCAGGGACTTGGCGTCGCTGATCGGCAGGGACGCGTAATAGGCAATGGCTTTCATAAGTGGCTCCGTACAGTTGATAGAAGGAGGAATCAGGCAATTTTGCCGAGGCGTTTGAGCTGGAAGTGTTCGATGGTGTGTCCGGCGCCGGCCTGAAACTTCTGAAAATGCGCGCTGGCGTTGTGCGCCTCAAGAATCTCGTCACTGGCCCACTGTTCGATCACATAAAAAACCTGTTGATCGGCAAGGTCGCGGTGCAGGTCGTACTGGCCACAACCGGGCTCGGCGCGGCTCGGTTCGACGAGGGCACGCAGCGCCTGTTCGAGAACGTCCTGCTGGCCGGGCTTGGCGGTCAGAGTAGCAATAGCGGTAAAGGGCTGTGACATGCGCGGACTCCAGAGAATCGGGATGAATTTGTTGGAGGCCATCATTGGCTATTTCTCTGCGCGATAAAACCGGCTAAAAGAGCAGTCTCTTTCAATATTTTTTTGATAATCGAGGCTGCGCATGCTGCGTTTTGATGACTTGCAGTTGTTTGTTCGCGCGGCGGATCTGGGCAGCCTGTCGGCGGCGGCACGGGTGATGGACATGTCTGCGGCGGTGGCCAGCGCGGCGTTGAAGCGCATCGAGCAGCAACTCGGTGCGCGGCTGCTGGCGCGGTCGACCCGCAGCCTGCGCCTCACCGCCGAGGGCGAAGGCTTCCTCGAATATGCCCGCGCCGCCCTGAGCAATCTCGACGAAGGCCGTCGACTGCTCGCCAGCGGTCAGGATCAGGTCAGCGGGATTTTGCAGCTTTCGGCGCCCTCGGATTTCGGTCGCAATCTGCTGCTGCCGTGGCTCGACGCGTTCCAGCGTGAACACCCGAAACTGACGGTACGCCTGTTGCTCGGCGACCGCATCGCCGACCTGTTCCGGCAACCGGTGGACATCGCCCTGCGCTACGGCGAGCCGGAAGATTCCAGCCTGATCGCCTTGCCCATCGCGCCACACAATCGCCGCGTGTTGTGCGCATCTCCCGATTACCTGGCCCGGCATGGCGAACCGCGCCAGCTTGAGCAACTGGCCCAGCACAACTGCCTTTTGTACATGCTCGGCAGCCGCGTCCACGACCATTGGAGTTTTCACGATGGCAAGCGCGAAGTCGGCCTGACCGTGAGTGGCGACCGCTTCAGTGATGACGCCGACGTAGTACGGTTATGGGCGCTGGCCGGTGCCGGTATCGCTTACAAGTCCTGGCTCGACGTCGGCGCCGATGTGCTCGCCGGACGCCTCAAAGTGCTGATGCCGGAACTGCTGTGTGAGCGCGCACCGCTGAATCTGTTGTGCGCCCATCGCGCACAATTGAGTAAGCCGGTGAACCTGCTGAGGGAGATGCTCGCCAGCCGATGCGCCGAATTGAGTAGCCAATTTCCCGGTTTCCGCAAAGTTGATCATTAGTCGCAGGCAATTAGAGAAATTTCTGTCAGGAACAATCGCCACCTGCCCAGGCCCAGGCGCAGGACGTCTGGCTTAACCCGCTTATACTAGCGCCCGCCTCATGCCTGCACTGACACCCGGCGCGCAGACCCCGTAACGCGTTGCCGGCTTTTGGTGACGGTTGCTACTTCTGCTGCCAGGTTGTGTGCCGGAGCAGCTGGTGTCGGTGGCATCCCTTGCCACCGATCCCGGGCGATTTTCGCGTGTTGGCCGATGCCCCATAACCGGCCAGGATGTCTCCGAGCGGTAGACGATACGATTCAACAGGGAGTGAACATATGGAACATGCACCGTGCATCAGCCAGATCGCGACATTGCTGGCCGACCCCAAGCGCAGCGCGATGATGTGGGCGTTGATGGATGGCTCGGCCCGGCAAGCCGAAGAGCTGGCGCTGCTGGCCGGGCTCTCGCCGTCGTCGGCCAGTGCGCATCTGGGACGCCTGTCCGCAGGGGGGCTGTTGAACATCGAAATGCGTGGGCGCAAACGCTTCTTTCGCCTGGCGGCACCGGAAATCGGCGCGGCGATCGAAGCACTGGCCAGCGCCACCATTGCCAGCGCGCCACGGCAAATCCCTGATGCGCTGAAACGCACGGCTCCCATGGTCAGACCACAGGCGGCGCCGTCGTCGCTGTTGCGCGCGCGGTTCTGCGACGATCATCTGGGCGGTACTTTGGCGGCCGACCTGTATCAGCGCCTGCTCGATGCCGGCTGGATCGAACAGCTTGAGCAGCGGGTGGTGGTGACGCACAAGGGCTCCACCCGACTGGCCCAGCGCGGAGTGTTCATCCAGGCCCTGGCCCACCGCAACGTGCAGGTCGCCTGCGCCTGCCCGGACTGGAGCGAGCGCCGTCCGCACATGGGCGGCTCACTGGGCGCGGCGCTGTTGCAGTTGTTCATGCAGTCCGGCTGGCTGACCTTGCCCAACGATTCCCGCGCCTTGCAGTTGACCGCCACCGGCCAGCGCGAAATCCACCGCTTTGCCAAGGAAACCGAGCTGGAAACAGCGTTCTAGAGCGTTGCTCGGCGATGAGCTGAAGGCTGACGTCGTCCACGGCTGTGAACAGGTCGCATCCAGTACGACCTCTGAATGACCATCGCGCACACTCGATCCGGGGATTTTCCGGATGGGGGAGCACAACATGAATACACAACGCTTTAGTGCGGCTGAGCGCCTGGAACGGCTGCCGCTCAGCGGTTATCACCGCGTCATTTTCATCATCATTGCCTTGGCGTTTTTCTTCGACTCCATGGATCTGGCGATGATGACTTTCCTGCTCGGCTCGATCAAAGCCGAGTTCGGCCTGAGCAGTGCACAGGCAGGGCTGCTGGCCAGCTCGAGCTTCTTCGGCATGGTGCTCGGGGCGTCGCTGTCGGGAATGCTCGCCGACCGCTTCGGGCGCAAACCGGTGTTTCAGTGGAGCATCGTGTTGTGGGGCGTGGCCAGTTACCTGTGTTCGACGGCGCAGACGGTGGAGACGCTGACGCTGTTTCGCATCCTGCTCGGAATCGGCATGGGCATGGAGTTTCCCATCGCGCAGTCGATGCTGTCGGAGTTGATTCCGGCGCAACGACGCGGGCGCTACATCGCGCTCATGGACGGCTTCTGGCCGCTGGGTTTTGTCGCGGCGGGCGTGCTCTCGTACTTCCTGCTGCCGCTGATTGGCTGGCGCGATATCTTCCTGGTACTGGCGGTGCCTGCGGTGTTTGTCCTGGCGATCCGCTTTTTCATCCCTGAGTCGCCGCGCTGGCTGGAACAGGCCGGGCGCGACGCCGACGCGGACAAGGTGTTGAACGGCATTGAAGCACGGGTGCGTGCTTCGCTGGGCGGCGCGGCGTTACCGGAACCGGTTCGTTTGCCACGCACGGTGACGCCACCGGGCAATTTCTTCTCGGCGCTCAAGCAGATCTGGTCGCCGCAATATCGCCAGCGCACGACGATGATCTGGAGCCTGTGGTTCTTCGCATTGCTGGGGTTCTACGGGCTGACTTCCTGGCTCAGCGCATTGCTGCAGCAGTCGGGTTTCGCCGTGACGCAATCGGTGTATTACACCGTGCTGATCTCGCTCGGCGGGATTCCCGGCTTCCTCATGGCGGCGTGGCTGGTCGAGCGTTGGGGGCGTAAACCGGTGTGCATCGTCACCCTGCTCGGCGGCGGGGTGATGGCGTTTCTGTATGGGCAGAGCGCGGTGTTCGGCGGCAACGTGGCGCTGCTGATCGGTACCGGATTGTTGATGCAGTTTTTCCTGTTCGGCATGTGGGCGGTGCTCTACACCTACACGCCGGAGCTGTACCCGACTTCGGCACGGGCAACCGGCTCGGGATTCGCTTCGGCGATCGGCCGCGTCGGCTCGCTGCTCGGGCCACTGGTGACCGGGCTGGTGTTCCCGATTACCGGCCAGGGCGGGGTGTTCGCGCTGGGCGCGGCGTGCTTTGCGATTGCGGCGGGCGTGGTGTGGCTGTTCGGGATGGAGACGCGGGGCAAGACCCTGGAAGAGCTTGCTGAAGCGCAGCTATTCAAATAATCGCAGCACCCTGTGGGAGCGGGCTTGCCCGCGATGGGGGCAGCAAATTCAACATCTATGTTGACTGACAATCCGCTATCGCGGGCAAGCCCGCTCCCACAGGTATTGATGTGATTTTGCAGTTGCTTACGGTTTCACCAA
This sequence comes from Pseudomonas sp. Marseille-Q5117, assembly GCF_946901175.1. Taxonomy (NCBI): domain Bacteria; kingdom Pseudomonadati; phylum Pseudomonadota; class Gammaproteobacteria; order Pseudomonadales; family Pseudomonadaceae; genus Pseudomonas; species Pseudomonas sp. Marseille-Q5117. Next base: position 13,164 of record NZ_CAMPPP010000015.1, read on the forward strand.
CCGCGCATCCAGGCTGTTCTGCGCCAGGCGCCTGGCCTGATCCTGGGTCATGCCCAGATGTTCGTGCAGCGCATGGAAGTTCTCGGTCACGTACCCGCCGAAATACGCCGGGTCATCGGAGTTCACCGTGACCTTCACGCCGCGCTCGAGCATGTCGAGGATGTTGTGCTGCGACATGTGATCGAACACGCAGAGCTTGGTGTTCGACAGCGGGCACACGGTCAGCGGAATCTGCTCGTCGATGATCCGCTGCATCAGGCGCTCGTCTTCGATGGCGCGCACGCCATGGTCGATGCGCTGGATTTTCAGCAGGTCGATGGCTTCCCAGATGTATTCCGGCGGGCCTTCTTCACCGGCGTGGGCGACGGTGAGGAAGCCTTCGTCGCGGGCGCGATCGAAGACGCGTTGGAACTTGCTCGGCGGATGGCCCATCTCGGAACTGTCGAGCCCGACCGCGACAAACGCATCACGGAACGGCAGCGCCTGATCGAGGGTTTTCTGTGCTTCGTCTTCGCTGAGGTGGCGCAGGAAGCTGAGGATCAAACCGCTGCTGATGCCCAGTTGCGTCTCGCCATCCTTGAGCGCGGCGGCGATGCCGTTGAGCACCACTTCGAACGGGATGCCCCGGTCGGTGTGGGTCTGCGGATCGAAGAACGGTTCGGTATGAATCACGTTCTGTGCTTTGCAGCGCAGCAGGTAGGCCCAGGTCAGGTCGTAGAAATCCTGCGAGGTGCGCAGCACATCGGCGCCCTGGTAATACAGGTCGAGAAATTCCTGCAGATTGTTGAAGGCGTAGGCCTTGCGCAGGGTTTCGACGTCGCTCCACGGCAGGGCGATCTTGTTGCGTTCGGCCAGGGCGAACAGCAGTTCAGGCTCCAGCGAACCTTCCAGATGCAGGTGCAGTTCGGCTTTGGGCAGGGCGTTGAGCCAGTCGTACATAGTCTTTTCTCATCAGGTGCAATGCCGGCATTCTACAGAGGCTGGCCGCAACAATTGGCAAAACCTGACCAGGTGATCGATCAAACCGCCTCTTGCTCGCGACGATAGGCATAGGTATCGGCGAAGCGCGACAGCAGGAATTGCGCACAGGTGGTGGTCGGATATTTCGCCGGGTGCTGTGCATCCTGGCAACCGGGCAGGCATTCGATGCGCGTGTCCGGGTGCGGTTCGGCGAAGAACGGCATCGAATAACGATCCACGCCCGGCGGGCTGATCACCCGGTGCGGCGTCGAGCGATAACGGTCGTTGCTCCAGCGCGCCATCATGTCGCCGAGGTTGACCACGAACGTGCCGTCAATCGGTGGCGCGTCGATCCATTCACCATTGACGTTCTTCACCTGCAAACCGCCGGCGCTGTCCTGATAGAGCAGGGTGATGCAGCCGTAATCGGTATGGGCGCCGGCACCTTGTTGCTCGGCGGAGCTGGCGGTGTGACGCGGCGGATAATGGATCATGCGCAACACGCTGACCGGGTCGACAAAGCGCGAATCGAAGAAGTCGCGCTCGATGCCCAGCGCAATGGTCATCGCCCGCAACAGGGTTTGCGCCAGCGCCTGCATGTCGAGGTAATGCTGCTCCATCAGCGTTTCCCAGCCGGGTTGCGCCGGATGCCGATTGGGGCCGCGCAAGGGTTTTTCCGCGAGCACCTCGGGATGCTCGTTCGGCAGGTGCAGGCCCATGTCGAAGGTTTCTTTCAGATCGCTGGGTTTGTCCGGATCCAGTTGCTCAGTGGCAATCGCACCGTAGCCGCGATGATGGCGGGTCTGGGTAATGTCGATCTTCAGTTTTTCTGCGGCTGGCAGGGCAAAGAAGCGCTGGGCGTGATCGAGCAGATCGTCGATGCGCTGCGTCGAGATCGGATGGCCCTTGATGTAGAAAAAGCCCCACTCGCGACAGGCTTGGTCGATTTGTTCGGCCACCGCAGGCCAGGCGTTTTCGTCGTCGCCATAGAGCGGGCTGATATCAATGATCGGAAGCTGATCCATACACAATCCTTGAATACGCTGTGTTTCCAATGTGGGAGCGAGCCTGCTCGCGAAGAGGTAGTGTCAGACAACATTTTTGTTTAATGACACACCGCTTTCGCGAGCAGGCTCGCTCCCACAGGGTTCTGTGTGGTGAATCGGGGAACTACTTCGGCATCTCGGCCTTCATGCCTTCAACGTAATAATTCATCGAAGCCAGTTCCGCATTGGTCGCGCTCACGCCCGCGGGGATTTTTTCCACACCGGCCTGATCCTTGATCGGCCCGGTAAACGGCTGCAATGCGCCGCTCTTGATGTCGGCGATCAACTGCTCGGCTTCGGCTTTCACCGGCGCCGGCACCAGATCGCTGATCGGCAGTTCCACCGTGCCTTCCTTCAACCCGCCCCAGTAGTCCTGAGATTTCCAGGTGTGATCGATCACGCTCTGCGTCGCCTGAATGTAGTGTGGCGCCCAGTCGTTGACGATCGAGGTCAGCACCGCTTTCGGGCCGAAGTGGGCCATGTCCGAGGCGTAGCCCACGGCATACACGCCACGCCGTTCGGCAGCCTGGATCGGCGCCGGGCTGTCGGTGTGCTGGAACACTACGTCGACGCCCTGATCGATCAGCGCGTTGGCGGCGTCGGCTTCCTTGCCCGGATCGAACCAGGAGTTGACCCACACCACTTTGATTTCGGTGCCAGGGTTGTACTTGTTCAGGGCCAGCTGGATGGCGTTGATGTCGCGGATCACTTCGGGAATCGGGAACGAGGCGACGTAGCCGATCTTCTTGGTCTTGGTCATCTTCGCCGCGAGGAAACCGCCGACGTAACGGCCCTCGTAAGTGCGCGCCAGGTAAGTGCCGAGGTTCTTGTCCTGCTTGTAGCCTGTGGCGTGTTCGAAAGTGACCTTGGGGAATTGCTTGGCGACTTTCACTGTCGGGTTCATGTAGCCGAAAGACGTGGTGAAGATCAGGTCATATTTGTCCTTGGCCATGTTGCGGATCACCCGCTCGGCGTCGGCGCCCTCGGCGACGTTTTCCACGTAGTTGGTGGTGATCTGCGTGCCGAGTTTTTCCGCCAGGGCCTTGCGCCCCTGTTCGTGCTGATACGTCCAGCCGTGGTCACCGATCGGGCCTATGTAGACGAAACCGACCTTCAGCGGATCGGCAGCGCTGGCGCTCAGGCTGATTCCCAGACCGATGGCGGCGTACAGCAGTTTGTGCAGCGGACGTATTGGCATGAACCCGAACTCCATTTTGTTGTGTGTGCTCAGGGCCAATGCAAATTGCTGACCAACAGGACAATAAATAATCCACAACCGCAGTGCGGCCTTCGCGAGCAGGCTCGCTCCCACAGGGGGATCGCAGTTCAATGTGGGAGCGAGCCTGCTCGCGAAGAGGCCGGCAAGGCCAATAAAAGTGCATGCCTGAATCCAGCTGCCATCGCGTGGTGCGCAAAGATGTAACGAAACGTTAGCGGCGCGCAGCAGTCAGTAGCTTCATCAGCTCTTTTCGGCAAAAGGCCCGTCATGCTCTCGATTCTCAAACAAGAAAGCTTCCTGCTGCTGGCAGTCCTTGCCGCGTGCGTCGCTTATCCACTGGAACACTGGCTGCTGCACAGCGGCCAGATCGTCGCGCTGGGCGGCGGTCTGCTGCTGATCGCCTTTATCGTCGCCGCTTCGATGCGCGTCGCTCATCACGCCGAACTGCTGGCGGAAAAGGTCGGCGACCCCTACGGCACGATGATCCTCACGCTCTCGGCGGTGCTGGTCGAAGTGGTGATCCTGGCGATCATGATGAGCAACGAAGCCTCGGCAACGCTGGTGCGCGACACGATTTATTCAGCGGTCATGCTCGACATCAACGGCATCCTCGGCCTCGCCGCTTTGATGGGCGGGATCAAACACGGCGAGCAGTCCTACAACGATGATTCAGCGCGCAGTTACAGCGTGATGATCCTCACCGCGATGGGCGTGTCGATGGTGGTGCCGGAGTTCATTCCCGAGGCCAACTGGAAGATATATTCGGCTTTTACCATTGGCGCGATGATGGTGCTTTACGCGCTGTTCCTGCGCATGCAGGTCGGCCCGCACAGCTACTTTTTCAGCTACAGCTACCCGGACAAACGTCGCAAGAAGGAGCCGGTCGAGCAGGAGCCGAAACCGGTCAGCCTGGCGCTGTCGATCGGCATTCTGGTGTCGGGGGTGGTGATCATCGGCGCACTGGCCGAGGTGATGTCCAAGACCCTCGATCTGGGCCTGGAAGGCACGGGCGCGCCGCCGGTGATCACGGCGATTCTGGTGGCAGCGATTTCCGCCGCGCCGGAGATTCTGACTGCACTGCGTGCGGCACTGGCCAATCGCATGCAGTCGGTGGTCAACATTGCGATGGGCGCGTCACTGTCGACGGTGATTCTGACCGTGCCGGTGATGGAAGCGATGGCGCTGTACACCGGCCAGCCGTTTCAAATGGCGATGACCCCGGTGCAAACGGTGATGATCTTCATCACCCTGATCGTCAGCGCGATCAACCTCAATGACGGCGAGACCAACGCCATTGAGGGCATGACGCACTTTGTGCTGTTTGCCACATTCATCATGCTGTCGCTACTGGGCCTTTAGGGCTGGCAGATACTCATGTGGGAGCGAGCCTGCTCGCGAAAGCGGTCTGTCATCCGACAAACATGTTGTCTGACACTCCCTCTTCGCGAGCAGGCTCGCTCCCACAGTTTTGAACGGCGGTGAGTCAGGTGCCGGCGATCAGCTGCCGGGCCGCCTGGCTGTGATCGGCGATCAAACCTTTCAGATCCAGCCCTTCAACCTGACCACCAACCACACGCCACTTGCCGCCAATCATCACCCGATCCGCCCGATCGGCGCCGCACAGCAGCAACGCCGAAATCGGATCATGGCTACCGGAGAAGCGCAGTTCATCGAGCTTGAACAACGCCAGATCCGCCTGTTTGCCCACGGCGATTTCGCCGATGTCGCTGCGACCGAGCAGGCTCGCCGAACCCTTGGTCGCCCAGCCCAGCACGCGCTCCGGGGTGATCTTTTCGGCGCCGTAGCGCAGGCGCTGGATGTACAGGGCCTGACGCGCTTCAAGGATCATGTTCGAGGCATCGTTGGACGCCGAACCGTCCACGCCAAGACCGAACAGCGCGCCGGCGTCGGTCAGCTCGATGCTCGGGCAGATGCCGGACGCCAGGCGCATGTTCGAGCTTGGGCAGTGGCAGATGCCTGTGCCGGCCAGGCCGAGGCGGGCGATTTCGTCGGGGTTGAAATGGATGCCGTGGGCCAGCCAGGTACGCGGGCCGAGCCAGCCGACGCTGTCCAGATAATCGACGGTGCGCAGACCGAAACGCTGCAGGCAGAAGTCTTCTTCATCGAGGGTTTCAGCGAGGTGGGTGTGCAGACGCACATCGAGTTTGTTCGCCAGATCAGCGCTGGCCGACATGATTTCCGGGGTCACCGAAAATGGCGAACATGGCGCCAGGGCGATCTGGATCTGCGCGCCATCGCCACGCTCGTGGTACTCGTGAATCAGCCGCTGGCTGTCGTCGAGAATCACCTGACCTTCCTGCACCGTTTGTTGCGGAGGCAGGCCACCGTCCTTCTCGCCAAGGCTCATCGAGCCGCGCGTGAGCATGGCGCGCATGCCCAGTTCACGCACCGTTTCGACCTGTACGTCGATGGCGTTTTCCAGACCATCCGGGAACAGATAGTGATGGTCGGCAGCGGTGGTGCAACCTGAGAGCAGCAATTCGGCCAGCGCCACTTTGGTGGCGAGGGCGAGTTTTTCCGGGGTCAGCCGCGCCCATACCGGGTACAGGGTTTTCAGCCACGGGAACAGCGGCTGATTGACCACCGGCGCCCAGGCGCGGGTCAGGGTTTGATAGAAGTGATGGTGAGTGTTGATCAGGCCCGGCAGGATCACATGCTCGCGGGCATCGAACACTTCATTGCACGGCGCCGACGGCTGCTGACCGGCAACGAGGATTTCGACGATGACACCGTCTTGCACGACTAGACCGCCACGGGCATCAAGCTCGTTGGAGGTGAAAATGGCGAGGGGATTTTTTAACCAGGTACGGGTCGCAGGCATTGTGGCCGGCTCCTCTGAAAGTTGGGTTCAGGGTTGCCAGCTCAGTGTTGCCCTGTCTGCTGATCCAGGGTCGCCGCGAACGACGAGGCGCGCAGTTTCAAACAAATCGCCGCGCCGGGCAAGCGCCACCCGACCATTCACATCACTCCCTGTGGGAGCGAGCCTGCTCGCGAAGGCGTCCTGTCAGTCGATACAGATTTACCTGACAGATCGTATTCGCGAGCAGGCTCGCTCCCACATCGGGATTTTCAGTGCTTACCAGGGAATGGTTTCACCCTTGTAATTGACGAAGTGATGCCCGCCCTTGCCGGTGAATGCATTGACCTGGTCAATCAGCCCGCGAGTGCTGGTCTCTACATCCAAGTCAGCACCTTCGCCGCCCATGTCGGTCTTCACCCAGCCCGGGTGCAACGACAGTACGGTGAGTTTCTGTTCACCCAGTTGCGTGACAAAACTGTTGGTCATCGAATTCAGCGCCGCTTTGCTCGCCTTGTACAACGCCAGCTCCGGCGCATCGGGCATGGTCACGCTGCCGAGTACCGAACTCATGAACGCCAGCACGCCGCTGCCGTCGCGAATCTGCCCGACGAAACGCTGGGCCAGATTGATCGGTGCCACCGCGTTGGTGAAAAACAGTTGCCCGACCTCGGCCAGGGTCGCGCCGCCCGGCGTCTGCACGTCCGGGCCTTTGACCCCGGCGTTGACGAACAACAGATCGAAGGTTTCGCCCTTGAGTTTCTGGCTCAGAGCGATCACCGCTTGCTGATCGTCCATGTCGAGCTTCTCGATGCGCACGTCACCCAGCGCTTGCAGCGCCTCGGCCTTCTGCGGATTGCGCACCGTCGCGGTGACCTGCCAGCCATCGCCCAGCAGGGTCTTCACCAGACCGAGGCCCAAGCCGCGGGAGGCGCCGATGATCAGTGCGTTTTTTGCCTGAGACATGATGGGTTTCCTTGAAAGTCAGCATTCAGGATTCAATGGACACGCCTGACCGCGCCACAGTTGCAGCGCTTGGCGAAAACAGGCTTTGACCCCGGAGCATACTCCAGGCCTCTTGAGTTTCTCGAGGGTGTTTGATCAGAAACAATCATGAGGCGTGGTTCAAGTGTTGCCTGTGCGGACGCTTTCGCGAGCAGGCTCGCTCCCACATTTGCCCGCGTCCACTCAGGTCCCCTGTGGGAGCGAGCCTGCTCGCGAAGAGGCCCGCTCTGACATCAACTAATGTCCCGATTGCCACGGCTGCCCCAACGAAACCGGCGCATACAGACGAGTGCGCACGGCATCGCGGGACAGCAGCACCAGCACCAAAATCGTCGCCACATACGGCAGCATCGCCAGCAGGCTCGAAGGAATCGCCAGTCCCAATCCCTGTGCCACCAAGTGCAGGATGCTGGCGAGGCCGAACAGATACGCCCCAAGCAACAACCGCCACACCCGCCAACTGGCAAACACCACCAGCGCCAGGGCAATCCAGCCGCGCCCGGCGGTCATGTTTTCCGCCCACATCGGCGTGTAGGCCAGCGACAGATACGCCCCGGCCAGTCCGGCCATTGCTCCGCCGAACAACACCGCCAAGGTGCGTACGGTCAGCACCGGCAAGCCCATGGCGCTGGCCGCATCCGGGTTTTCACCGACCGCTTGAATGATCAGGCCGACACGACTTTTGATGATCACCCACGCCACCAGCGCAAACAGGGCGAACGACAGATACACCAGCAGATCCTGGGCAAACAGCATCCGCCCGATCAGCGGGATCTCACTCAGATACGGAGTCGCCAGAGGCTCGAAACCTGCCAGCGGCTTACCCACCCAGGCCGCGCCGACAAATGTCGACAGGCCCACGCCGAAGATCGTCAGGGCCAAACCGGTGGCCACCTGATTGGCGTTGAACACCAGCGCGACCAGGGCGAACAGTGACGACAACAACATCCCGGCCAGCATCGCCAGCAGCACACCCAGCCACAGGTTGCCGCTGTTCAGCGCGACGATAAAACCGATCACCGCACCGAACAGCATCATGCCTTCCTGGCCGAGGTTGAGGACGCCGCTTTTCTCGCAGATCAACTCACCCAATGCCACCAGCAGCAGCGGCGTGCCGCAGCGGACCATCGCGTAGAAAATATTGCTCAACAGATCGATATCCATCACAGCGCTCCGGCGGTTACGGCAGGGGTCGAGGCGCGCCGGGTCCAGCGCAGTTTCAGGCGTGGCCGATAGAGAATCAGCACGTCACAGGCGAGCAGGAAAAACAGCATCATGCCCTGGAACAATTGGGTGATCGCTTGCGGCAGATTGAGCGACATCTGCGCGCTCTCGCCGCCGATGTACAGCAGTGCCATGAGCAGACTGGAGAACAGAATGCCAAGCGGATTCAACCGTCCGAGGAACGCCACGGTGATCGCTGCGTAGCCATAGCCCGGCGACACTTGGGGCACCAGTTGGCCGATCGGCCCGGTCACTTCGCAGACCCCGGCGAGCCCGGCCAGACCACCGCTGATCAACAGCGCCAGCCAGATCAGGCGCTTCTCGCGGAAGCCGACAAAACCTGCCGCACGCTTGTCCAGCCCGAGCACTTTGATCTGGAAGCCGATGAAGCTTTTCTGCAACAACACCCACACTGCAACCAGCGCGAGCAAGGCGAAATACACACCGGCATGCACGCGGCCGTCCTCCAGCAGCAGCGGCAAACGACTGGCGTCGCCGAACATGGCCGACTCGGGGAAATTGAAGCCCGCCGGATCCTTCAACGGCCCGTGCACGCAGAACAGCAGCAGGTTCAACGCGATGTAGTTGAGCATGATGCTGGTGAGGATTTCGTTGGCGTTGAAGCGCGTGCGCAGCCATGCGGTGAGCCCGGCCCATGCGGCCCCCGCCAGCGTTCCCGTCAGCAAAATCAGCACCAGCGCCCAGCGACTTTGCATACCAATAATGTTCACCGCCAGAGCACTGCCGGCCAGTGCGCCGAGAAGCAGCTGGCCTTCGGCGCCGATGTTCCAGATCCGCGCCTGATAGGCCACGGCCAGGCCGAGTGCGCAGAGCAGAATCGGCAGCGCCTTGACCAGCAATTCAGACACGCCATACAAATCGCTCACCGGTGCGATCAGCAGTGTGTGCAAGGTTTGCAGTGGGTCGTGGCCCAGCGCGATGAACAACAGCGAGCCGCAGACGAGGGTCAGGGCCGCCGCCAATAACGGCGAGCACCACAGCATCAGGCGCGATTGCTGGCCACGGGGTTCGAGAGAAAGCAGCATGTTGAAACTCCGTTAAACCGAAGCGGCGCGAGGTGAGTGATCGAACTGGCCGGCCATCCACGCGCCGACATCGCTCAGTTGTGTAAGGCCGGTGTCTTGAAGAGCCGACAGACGCCCGCCGCACAGCGCGCCGAGGCGATCGCTGATCTGGAACAGCTCATCGAGGTCTTCGGAAATCACCAGAATCGCCGCGCCGGCATCGCGCAGGGCGATCAAGGCGCGATGAATGGTGGCGGCGGCACCGACGTCGACGCCCCAGGTCGGGTGCGCGGCGATCAGCAGTTTCGGTTGCTGAAGAATTTCCCGGCCGAGGATGAATTTCTGCAAGTTGCCGCCGGACAGGCTGCGCGCGGCGGTTTGCGTGTCCGGGGTCTTCACGCCGAAACGCTGGATGATCTGCTGCGCAAGGGCTTCGACTTTGCCGCGTTGGATCAACCCGTGGCTGACCAGTCCGTGCTGAAAAGCACTGAGCAGGGCGTTATCGGCCAGACTCAATTCAGGAACCGCGCCGTGGCCAAGGCGTTCGGCCGGCACGAAGGCCAGACCGAGTTTGCGCCGCGCATCCGGGCGCAGGTCAGCGACGTTTTTCTCTGCGAAGCGCAGGGTCGCCGCTTGCGCACGAGGCAAGGGCTGCTCGCCGCTGAGCAGCGCGAGCAATTCATCCTGACCATTGCCCGCGACCCCGGCGACGCCGACGATTTCACCACTGCGCACTTGCAGGTCGATGTCGGTCAGCGAGCAGCCGAACGGATCCGGGTTGTGCCAACTCAAACCCTGCACCTGCAGAAATGCCGCGCCACCGCTGACCTTCGGATACTCGCCAATCAAAGCCGCCGCTTCACCGACCATCATTTGCGCCAGTTGCTGGTCCGAACATTCGGCGGGCTCGCAATGCCCGGCAACCCGGCCGCCGCGCAGCACCGTGGCGCTATGGCACAAGGCGCGCACTTCACCGAGCTTGTGGCTGATAAACAGAATGCTGCAGCCCTCGGCGGCAAGGCGACGCAGGGTGATGAACAATTCGTCCGCCTCTTGCGGCGTCAGTACTGAGGTCGGCTCATCGAGAATCAGCAGGCGGATGTCCTGCATCAGGCAACGGATGATTTCCACCCGCTGGCGCTCGCCGATCGACAGGCTGTAGACAAGTCGCTCCGGCTCCAGCGCCATGCCGTAACGCCGCGATACTTCGCGAATCTTCGGCTCCAGTTGCTTCGGCGTGCCGGCCGCCGCGCCCATCGCCAGGGCAATGTTCTGCGCGACGCTGAGGGTTTCGAATAGCGAGAAATGCTGGAACACCATGCCAATGCCCAACTGCCGCGCCTGCGCCGGATTGCGCATCTGCACGCGCTGCCCCTCCCAGAGCATTTCACCGCTGTCGCACTGGGTGACCCCGTAAATGATCTTCATCAACGTACTTTTGCCCGCGCCGTTTTCACCGAGCAGGGCATGGATTTCACCCGGCGCGATGCTCAGGTCGATGGCGTCGTTGGCCAGACAACCGGGGTAGCGTTTGCTGATCTGGCGCAGTTGCAGGCGCGGTGGGGAAGGGGCGAGGGACATGGCAGGCTCGACTGACTTTGAGTTGTGCCTGTGGATAAAGCAATTTCCTGGCCATTGAGTCAGGAACGCTTGCGGAGCCAGTCCGCAAGTGCCGACAGCAGCGCGTCGGCGGTCGTTTTGTCTTTCAATCGAGCACCAATTCAGCGCAAAGCCATTGAACAGGCTCCAGTTTTGCCCGCTTGCAGTTGGTTAAAAAACGAGCAACTGCCTGGGAGCCAGACAGATCCAGCGGCTGCGGCGGTCATGAACGGCTTATCCACAGGTTGCTCCACAGTAATTGTGCGCAAGCGCCGAGGGTGGGCATAAGCACTGCGATGCTTTGTTCTAATGGTCATAAACGAGGGTAACTGTTTGTTTTTACGCTGGATTTCCCTTTCGTCGGGTTAATTGAACGAAAATTGAACAAATCGCGCAAAGCCGCATGACAGAAGGGTTACAGCGGTGTGTGCTCAGGTTATCCACAGTCGGGTGCACAGCAGGTGTGGGCAAGTCGCCAATTGGGGAATGCCCTAAAAGATCGCAGCGTTCCGCAGCTCCTACAATTGGAATGCGATCCCCTGTAGGAGCTGCCGAAGGCTGCGATCTTTTGATCTTCCACTCTCAACGCTGCAACAAAATCCGCCCACGGCTCAGATCCGCCAACTGACTCTGTAACACGTCGATCTGCGCTTCCCCCACCGCCAGCTTCAACTCAACGCCATTGGCCGTGAAGTTCTCCTCCACCACCAATCCACCGAGATCGGCCACGCGCAACTTCACCAGCGCCAACTCGGCAAATCCGCAGGCGCAACTCAGCGGTACGCGGCTGATCAGCTCGATTTTGTCCGCCGCTTGCAGGCACTTGTTGGCGCCACCGCCATAGGCTCGGGCCAAACCGCCGGTGCCCAGTTGAATGCCGCCGTACCAGCGAATCACCAGCACCGCGACCTGATCGCAGTCCTGCGCCTCGATCGCCGCCAGGATAGGGCGCCCGGCCGTGCCGCCCGGCTCGCCGTCGTCAGTGCTGCGGTATTGCGCGCCGAGTTTCCACGCCCAGCAATTGTGCGTGGCATTCAAATCGCTGTGCTGCTCGAAAAACGCCTGCGCATCGGCGGGGCTGCTGATCGGCGTCGCCAGAGTGATGAAACGGCTTTTGCGAATCTCTTCGCGGTACTCGCAAAAACCGCTGAGGGTGAAAGGCATAAACGTCTTATAGAGAAGGAGTGAGGCCGCAGCCTTTGAGAATGATGCGGATCAGGTTGTTGCCGGCGTCTTCCATGTCTTGCTTGGTCAACTTGCTGCGCCCGGTGACGCGGCAGATCTGCGTAGCGAAGTCGGCGTAATGCTGGGTGCTGCCCCACAGCAGGAAAATCAGGTGCACCGGATCGACCGGGTCCATCTTGCCGGCATCGATCCACGCCTGAAACACCGCCGCACGCCCGGTGAACCAGGTGCGGTAATCCTGATTGAAATATTCCCTCAGGCATTCGCCGCCGCTGATCACTTCCATGGCAAAGATTCGCGAGGCCTGTGGCTGGCGCCGGGAGAATTCCATCTTCGCGCGGATGTAGCGGGTCAGCGCTTCGGCCGGGTCATCCTCGGCAGTGAGGGTGTTGAAGGTGCTGTCCCACAACTCGATGATGTTGCTCAGCACCGCCACATACAAACCGAGCTTGTTGGTGAAGTAGTAATGCAGGTTGGCCTTGGGCAGCCCGGCATTCTGCGCGATGGTGTTCATGCTGGTGCCTTTGAACCCGTGACGGGCGAACTCGTCTTCGGCGGCTTTGAGAATGGTCTCTTCGTTCTTCTGACGAATGCGGCTGGCGGGTTTGCCGCCGTGGGCTGGGACTTCAAAGGTCATAGGCACTTCCGGGATTGTCTGTGGGTGCAACCAGTTGCGTTGATAGCGCACCCACAGGCATCCGACAAGTCCTGGCGCGGAAAAACAGTTACGCCTGTTCGATCTTGTTCAATGACGCGGGGCTTTTTGTCTCGGTGGTTTTGCCTTCCGGCAACAACAGACAGAGGACGATTGCCGTCAGCCCGCCGCTGGTGATCGCCGAGTCGAACAGGTTCTGCACCAGTTTCGGCAGCAGGTGCAGCAGGTTCGGTTGCGCGGCGATGCCGAGGCCGACGCCGAACGAAGTGGCGATGATCAACATGCTGCGCCGGTCCAGCGGCGACTGCGCGAGAATGCGCACGCCAGCCGCCGCCACAGCGCCGAACATCACCAGCGTTGCGCCGCCCAGCACCGGTTTCGGAATCTGTTGCAGCACCGCACCGATCATCGGGAACAGGCCGAGGCAGAACAGGATCGCGCCGATGTACAGGCCGACGTAGCGGCTGGCAACGCCGGTCAATTGGATCACGCCGTTGTTCTGCGCGAACGTTGTGTTGGGGAAGGCGCTGAAGGTCGCCGCGATCATGCAGCTCACGCCATCACCGAGCACGCCACCGCGCAAGCGGCTTATATAAGAAGGGCCGCTGATCGGTTGGCGGGCAAGCATGCAATTGGCGGTGAGGTCGCCGACGGTTTCGATGGTGCTGATCAGGTAAATCAGCGCGACCGGCAGGAAAGCGGTCCAGTCGAAGTTGAATCCGAACTTGAACGGCGTAGGAAAACTCACCAGCGGCAAGTCAGGCAACGGCTGCGGGACCAGTTTCCCGCTGAACCACGCCGCGAGGCTGCCGAGCACCAGTCCGATGATGATCGCCGACAGTCGCACCCACGGCGTATTCGAGCGGTTGAGCAGAATGATCGTCAGCAGCACGAACACGCCCAAGGCCAGATTGCCCGGCGCGCCGAAGTCCGGCGCGTTGAAGCCACCACCCAGATCGGTGATGCCGACCTTGATCAGGCTGATGCCGATCAGCGTGATGACGATGCCGGTCACCAGCGGTGTGACCACGCGGCGCAACTGACCGATGAAACGGCTGAGCACGATCTGCACGATTGCGCCGAAAAAGCACACGCCGAAAATCATCGCCAGAATATCTTCCGGGCTGCCGCCGCGCTGCTTGACCAGAAACCCGGCCGACAGCACCGCACCGAGAAACGCGAAACTGGTGCCTTGCAGACAGATCATCCCCGCGCCAATGCCGAACGGTCGCCGCGCCTGGATAAAGGTGCCGACGCCCGAGACCATCAGCGCCATGCTGATCAGGTACGGTAGATGCGCGGTCAGCCCGAGCGCGGAACCGATCACCAGTGGCGGGGGGATGATGCCGACGAAACTGGCGAGCACGTGTTGCAGTGCGGCGAGAATGGCGGCGAGTGGTTTGGGGCGGTCGTTGAGGCCGTAGATCAGTTCACTGGACGAGTCGGAATCTGGCTGCATGGCTTTGGCTTCTTGAAGGAGAGTTATCCCTTCTCTGCAAAAACCTGTCCACTTGCTCAGGTTATTCCTGGGTTCTTTCGATGAGGCCCAGCCGGGCTGGGCTCTGCGCGCTTATCTATCGCGTCGCGGCCAGACTCTCGAGGAAACTTTCCAGCACCAAATGAGGGCGCCGCCCCTTGCGCGTGACCGATGCCAGACTCAAATCGTAAAAACGCGTGCCGGCCTTGAGCGCACGCAAGCGCCCCTGCTGTACCCAAAGGTTGGCGTAGTGATCCGGCAGATAACCGATGTAGCGCCCGGTCAGAATCAGAAATGCCATGCCTTCACGGTCAGAGGCACTGGCGGTGCAGTTGAGCGCCTGATAATGCGCCTGAATCTCCGCCGGCAAACGAAAGGTTGGCGCAATCGCGTCCTGACTGTCGAGGCGTTGATCATCGAGTTGCTTGTCGTCGACATAAAACAGCGGATGACCCACCGCGCAATACAGCAGCGAACGCTCGCTGTACAACGGCTGATATTCCAGTCCCGACAATGCGCTGGCCTGCGGCACCACGCCGACATGCAGGCGCCCGTCGAGCACGCCTTGCTCGACTTCATTCGGCGCAATCATGCGGATCTGAATCTGCACATCCGGCCCGCGCTCCTTCAATTGCGCGAGGGCGTGGGTGATGCGCATGTGCGGCAGGGTGACGAGGTTATCGGTCAGGCCGATGATCAGCTCGCCGCGCAGGTGTTGGTGCAGACCGTTGACCTCGGTGCGAAAACTCTCCAATGCACTCAACAGCTGTAGTGCCGACTGATACACCTCACGACCTTCCTCGGTCAGGGAAAAACCGGCCCGGCCACGCTGACACAAGCGCAAGCCGAGGCGCTGCTCCAGATCGCTCATCTGCTGGCTGATCGCCGAGCGCCCGATGCCAAGCACGGTTTCCGCTGCGGAGAAGCCGCCACACTCCACGACACTGCGAAAAATCCGCAGCAGGCGAATATCAAAATCACTGACCTGGGCTAATGGATCGGCGCGGCGGCTGCTCATTTTTTGTTCTCTTTGTTTAGCTATGATCTAACTGAAGGTTAGAAGAGTTGAATTTCACCGACTTTATCGCCGTGGCAATTTAGCTGCAACAACGCTTTCCATCTCCCTGACGCTTATGCCCTGCGAGGTTTTGCCCGATGAACATGCCTGAAAACGCGCCGTCGCCACTGGCCAGCCAACTGAAGCTGGACGCGCACTGGATGCCGTACACCGCCAACCGCAACTTTCAGCGCGACCCGCGTCTGATCGTCGGTGCCGAAGGCAGTTGGCTGTTCGATGACAAGGGCCGCAAGATCTACGACTCGCTGTCCGGTCTGTGGACCTGCGGCGCCGGGCACACCCGCAAGGAAATTCAGGAAGCCGTTTCCAAACAACTGGGCACCCTCGATTACTCGCCGGGCTTCCAGTACGGCCATCCTCTGTCTTTCCAGCTGGCTGAGAAAATCACCGAGCTGACGCCGGGCAATCTGAACCACGTGTTCTTCACCGACTCCGGCTCCGAATGCGCCGATACCGCAGTGAAAATGGTCCGTGCCTATTGGCGCCTGAAAGGTCAGGCGACCAAGACCAAAATGATCGGCCGTGCCCGTGGCTACCACGGTGTGAACATCGCCGGCACCAGCCTCGGCGGCGTCAACGGCAACCGCAAGCTGTTCGGTCAGGCAATGATGGATGTCGATCACCTGCCGCACACGTTGCTGGCGAGCAATGCCTTTTCCCGTGGCATGCCGGAGCAGGGCGGTATTGCTTTGGCCGATGAGCTGCTCAAGTTGATCGAACTGCACGACGCTTCCAACATCGCTGCGGTGTTCGTTGAGCCGATGGCCGGCTCTGCCGGAGTACTGGTTCCGCCGCAGGGTTACCTCAAGCGTCTGCGCGAGATCTGCGATCAGCACAACATCCTGCTGGTGTTTGACGAAGTGATCACCGGATTCGGTCGCACCGGTTCGATGTTTGGCGCCGACAGCTTTGGCGTGACTCCAGACCTGATGTGTATCGCCAAGCAAGTCACCAACGGCGCGATCCCGATGGGCGCGGTGATTGCCAGCTCCGAGATCTACCAGACCTTCATGAACCAGCCGACGCCGGAATACGCCGTGGAATTCCCTCACGGCTACACCTATTCGGCGCACCCGGTGGCTTGTGCCGCCGGCCTCGCAGCACTCGATCTGCTGCAAAAGGAACACCTGGTGCAGAGCGTCGCCGAAGTCGCGCCGCATTTTGAAAACGCGTTGCACGGTCTGAAAGGCTCGAAGAACGTCATCGACATCCGCAACTACGGCCTGGCCGGCGCGATCCAGATTGCCGGGCGTGACGGTGATGCCATCGTGCGTCCTTTCGAAGCGGGCATGGCCTTGTGGAAAGCCGGGTTCTACGTGCGCTTCGGCGGCGACACCCTGCAGTTTGGCCCAACCTTCAACAGCAAGCCGCAAGACCTCGATCGTCTGTTCGACGCGGTCGGCGAAGTGCTGAACAAGCTCGACTGATTTTTCCCTCTATATATATGTAAGAAACAGCAGGCGCCTCTTGCGGCGCCTGCGGACCAGAATTCAGGAGTGTTCGATGAGCGTTATCCCGCATTTGATCAATGGCGAACTGGTGACCG